>JBIKJX010000272.1:0-3381 GCA_044360785.1 Limnohabitans sp. | reverse complement strand
TCACAACTGTCGGCGTAGCCCATGGTGTGGGCAATCCAATTCAAGTCTTGGTCTTGGGTTGGCAAAACATGGGTTTGCTGATCGTCCAAATACTGGATTCGGTGCTCAACTTTTCGGAGGAAGACATAAGCCTTGGCCAAGCTTTCGGCAGTCTCTGGGGGCATCAGGCCGGCCTTGGTCAGCCGTTTTAAAGCATCTAACGTGGGGCGTGTTCTGAGCTCTGGAAATTGGCCGCCGCGAACCACTTGAAGCAATTGAACCGTGAATTCAATTTCACGAATCCCACCGCGTGAGAGTTTGACATCGTTGGCGCGCTCTGGATGACCCGCACTTCGTTTGGCTGCATGGTCGCGTATTTGCTGATGCAGCGTTCTCAAAGACTCAAAAACGTTGTAGTCAAGGTAACGCCTGAAAACAAAGGGCAAGACCACTGAACGCAACGCCATGGCAGACCCATTTTGGAGGGTGGCCAAGGGTGCAATGACACGGCTTTTCATCCAAGCAAAGCGTTCCCACTCTCGCCCTTGAACCAATAAATACTCTTCCAAAGCCCCTAGGGAAACCACACTCGGGCCAGAGTTGCCATTGGGTCGAAGCGCCAAATCGATGCGAAAGACAAACCCATGCTCGGTCGTATCTCCCACCAAACTGTAAATGGCCTTCACCGCGCGGGCAAAGTATTCTTGAACAGAAATGCGATTCAGTCCTTCCGCATTGCCCGCAGTTTCACCGTCCTCGTCGTAGACGTATATCAAATCGATGTCGCTAGAAACATTCAACTCTCTGGCCCCTAGCTTGCCCATGCCAACGACCCAAAATTGAGCGCGTTGGCCAGCGGCTGTTAGCGGTACGCCATGGCGGGCATCCAAGGTTTCGAAAGCGCTCTGACATGCTTTGTCGAGCGCTATTTCAGCCAAATGGGTGACGCCAAGGGTGACCGTTTCAAGGCTTGCGTGATGTTCGCAATCGAGTTGGATCAGTCGATGCATCGTCCATTGCCGCAAGACACGCAGTGCGGCACCCACCTCGAATTGCGCGCGCAACATGACATAAGCTTGCTCGAGGGCTTCACGCGTGGGGCTTGCTTGCGGCAAAGATGCGAACACATCGGCATAACGCCTCTCAAGGCGTTGAAAAAAGCGGGAGCCTTCAGAAAGAGGCTTCGGCAACCTGGAATCCGTGCGGAGACGCGTCGCAAAAGGGTCTGTGGCGGTCATAATTCCCTGCCTGACTCAATATGCCCCAAACCATTGTTCGAATGTTGAAAATTTCTTCTTGGCCTCGCCTGATCGATGCAGGTTTTCGCCTGATCGCATGGGGTCTTCTGACACTGGGCGTGGTCTTGGGGATAGCTTGGTCGGCACTTCATTTTTTGATTGTGCCGCGAATTGAAAATTTTCGCCCTCGGCTGGAAAATTTGGCCAGTCAAACCCTTGGGGTACCGGTTCAGATGGGTCAATTGGTCGCCCTTTCCACAGGGTGGATGCCGACCTTTGAAATTCACCAGCTTGCACTGTTAGACCCCGAAGGACGCAAGGCTTTAACCTTGCCCAAAATCACTTTTGCCATCAGCGTCCGATCCGTTCTCAATTTCGGGGTCGAGCAACTGGTCATTGAAGCGCCAAGCCTCGATATCCGCAGAACGGCACAAGGCGAGTGGCGCATTGCGGGCCTGCCACTCAAAAATGACGGCGCCATTGACTCAGCGGCTGTCGACTGGGTTTTTTCTCAAAAAGAAATTGTCATCCAGCGCGGCACGGTGGTTTGGAGCGACGACTTCCAAAACTTGAACGATGAAAGACCTTCGCTCGAATTGAGTGATGTTGCTTGGGTGCTGCGCAACACAGCGAGGCACCATCAGTGGCGCTTAGATGCCACACCCCCCGCGGGATGGGGCGACCGCTTTGTCCTCATGGGCGATATGCGCCGTAGTTTGTTGTCAACTCACCCCGGTCGTTTCAAAGATTGGAGTGGTCAAGTTCATGTGCAGTTTCCAGATGTTGAATTGGCTCAACTGGGGCCACATTTGCCCTGGAAGGTCCTCGCCACACAAGGCAAGGGTGCTCTGCGCATGTGGGCTGATTTTCAATCTGGCAACCTGAAACAAGCAACGGCCGATGTGGTCTTAGAAAACGCTACCGCAAAACTGCGCCCCGAACTTCAAGCGCTGACCTTCAAAAACATTGCGGGACGATTGGCTGTCAAATCTGTGCCAAACGGTTTTGACTTTTCAACAGAAGGCTTAAGTTTTGACACCGCAGACGGACTTCATTGGCCCGGCGGCAATGTCCATTTAACCTACACAGAAGCTCAAAATGGACAATCGGCTCAGGGCCGCTTTGATGGCGACAAATTAGATCTGCTTGCGCTCAGGAACATTGCCATGCAGCTGCCGCTGCCATCCAATGCACATCAAGTTTTGCAAGCGCACAAGATCGCGGGAACCGTGAATGCCATGCACATTGATTGGTCAGAACAAAATTCCGCTGAAGGCAAAAGTTACAAAATCAGCAATGCCAATGGCAACATTGAAAAACTGACTTTTATCAGTGAAAAATCCAGCGCAAACTCTGAGTCGTGGCCCAGCATCGAGAACGCCAACGTCGTCTTCGACATGACAGAAGATGGCGGCCAAATGAAGGCGAACATTGAACAGGGCGCCCTGAGTTTTCCTGGCGTTTTTGAAGACCCGCGCATTCCTTTGGATAAATTGCAAGCCTCTGCAAAATGGGTCAAACAGAAAGGGCAATTCACTGTGCCCAATTGGCAGTTGAGCCTCAGTAACGCCGATGTTTCGGGGGCTTGGCAAGGCAGTTGGAAGCCCAGTACTGTTCCCAAAAGCTTGGGCATCCTCGAGTTACAAGGCAGCATTGTGCGCGGCAATGCCAACCAAGTACACCGTTATTTGCCGCTGGGCATCGACCAAAACGCGCGGCATTACGTGCGTGATGCCATCGGTTCAGGCACTGTTCAAAATGTGGCCGTCAAAATCAAAGGTGACTTGCACAAACTGCCCTTTGCCAACCCCAAAGACGGTGAGTTTCGTTTTGCAGGCAAGGTGAAGGACGTGCAATATGCGTACGTTCCTTCTGGAAGCGCTGTCAATCAAGTTGCCAAGCAAAACCAAACGGAGCCCAGCTGGCCGATCATGAGCAATGTCAATGGAGACATTGTTTTTGATCGCCAAAGCTTGAGTGTGAGCGGGGCATCTGCCAAGTGGGGCAATACGCCCTTCACGCAAATCAAAGCGGAGATCCCCAATTTAAACAAAAACCCTGTTGTCAATGTGCAAGGCGAGTCAAGGTCCACAGCCAAACAATTGTTGAATGATTTACGACTCTCCCCCGTCGACAACATGTTGGGCGGCGTCTTGGCGCAAGC
>JBIKJX010000054.1:0-8920 GCA_044360785.1 Limnohabitans sp. | reverse complement strand
ATTCAGTCGAAGGAAATGGGTCGTCTCCCGCCAACGAGAACATCAAAAATGGACTCATTCAATCTGAAGAAGGGTTAGTGGCTGGACTCGCCACGACTCCTTTAACTCAAAACTTAGGTGGGTCATCAAAGACTGAAAGCCTTCAGATAAATCAAACCATTTCAGCGACGAGTGATTCGAAGCCGGTTGTTTCAATGGGTCAGGGTGCCGTTAATTCTGGTATCCCGAATATTTCTAAAAATACAGATTTGACCGCTCCAAATTTTGTCAACAATGGGCAAGTCTCAGCTGCTGGCCTACAAGTTTTAGAAAACGTCAACTCAGCATCCCAGTTAAGCACAGATGCGCTTATAGAGAAAAATATATCAACGTTTTCAAAAGATCGAAATTTTGATTCATCCAGCCTTCAAAACAATTCATTGAACTTGAATGAAGTGTCAGTTGCGTCAAACGAAAATTTGCAAAAAGAAGTCTTAGCAGCCGATAAAGCGCAATTACAAAAAAATGAATTGCTTGATATCGATGCAACCGGGGGTAAAGCCAATTTTGTAGCAAGTATTCCTTTGATCAAGTCTGAAACAGCGGCCCCTTCGAACATCGAGTCAGTACCTCAAACATTTGCTATCGAAACTCAAGCTTCAACGGTCAATTTGACAGAGGGCCGATTAACGTCAGTACAAACTGGTCAAAGCAATAACGGTGAGTTACCGCTTATTCCAAGTAGTCAGGACGCTATAAATGATGAGGCCGCATTGAAGTTGGATGCTAGCTTAGATATACAGGAAGCTACCAAGGCGATTCCAACCAATGTTCATTCGCGCACTGCGCTGCCAGATAGAGATCTGATCTCAGATTCTTTTTCTTCGAATACTCAATCGACTCAAGTTCGGGAAGTGTTTAATTTTACGGTGGGCGAGGTCATTCAGAGTGAGCCCACTCAAATTCAGAATTTGTCGCTTTCTGATTTGAAATCGGTAAAAGATGTATCTTCAACCGATCCTTTAATTGATGAACAGTTGCATATTGAGAATAAGCCATCTGGAAATGTCCAAGGGAAAGAATCCGAACGACACTTGACAGAAGGACCTTCAAATCAACTGAAAGATCGTTCTGTTGAACTTGTCATTGAAAATATCAATCAAAATGAGTCTTTAGCGCAATCAAGATTTGAAAAAAATACAGACGCTGCAAAAAGCTTTGAAGAAATTTCTTCTAGTTTTGTCAGTAGCCTTGTGGGTGGACCGCAGCGCCCAATCACCACAGTGATGGATTGGGTCGCGTTGAAACCGCAAGAGACGCCAAGACCTGTCATGCCACATGAGTTGCGATTAGATGCTGGCGCAGTACAAGTTGAAATTCAAAAAATGGTAAAGCAGGGCGGAGGCCATGTGGTGATGGAGTTAACACCACCCGATCAAAGCAAGTTCACGATTGAGTTGAAGTTGGATGACAAAGGCGGTGCTTACTTGATTGTTGAGGGCGTCAGTGACTCTACGAAAACTCGTTTAGAGCAAAGTGCACCTCAACTTCAAGAGCAGTTCCAGCAAATGGGTTTGAATTTGCAGTTAGACATGCGTCAAAATCGTGATTCTTCGACAACTTTTTCTCAAGGAAATTCAAACGAATTTAGCGAAAATAATTTACCGCAAGAGACTTCACCTCAAGCCAATCGCGTAGATGCCGCTGACCGAGCTAGAAAAAACAACGGCGGCCAAGTTTATCTCTATGCTTGATCAATCTCAAACATGACCAAACCTACTTCAAATATGCCTTTCCCATTTGCCGTAGGCAGTTTTCCTAGCGTTGATTGGAACCGCGAGCAAGTTGAAGCATTGCATTTGCAATTCTTGGCTCAATGGCGTCAGTCGCTCTCTGCCTTGGTTCCCGCCGTTGTCAAAATCCGAGCGGGTGACATACAACTTAAAAATTACCATCAGTTTCTACAAGATGTCCCTGCGCATGCTGACATTCAAGTTTTTGAAATCGATGCTTTGCAGACTTTGTGTGCTTGGAGTTTTGATGCCCGATGGGTCACCACAGCTGTTGATTGTGTATTTGGTGGTGCTGGCCGTATCCCCGTCAGAGACTTACCACGACGGGTGACCCACATTGAGCTCGGTGTAAGGCAGCGATTGATCGAATCGTTGGCGACAGCTTATGAATCCGCTTGGCAGGCTTCATACCCTATCCGTTTAAAAACTTTGAGGCAAGAGCAGCAAATGGCTTCGTTGCGACTGACGACCCCTCAAGAATCTGTTCTGCACGCTCAATTTGTCATTGCTTTTAACAATGTCGAACTTGATGTGAATTTGTGCTTGCCGCGTAGAGCATTAGAGTCTTTGCAACCGACTTCATTTGAAGAAGAGAGAAGTCATGCTCAACCAGCGGCCTGGAGTAGAAGTTTGAAGCACCACCTGCATTCAACGCCTGTTGAGGCCGTGGCGGTTTTGTGTGAAAAAGAACTGACAGTCGCTCAGCTATTGTCTTTGTCGATTGGACAAGTTTTACCCATCGAGCTTTCAGAGCCTGTCCGTTTTATGGTGGATGGTGTCAGTATGCTGAGTGGTCGTTACGGTGTTCGCAACGGCAACTATGCACTCAAGGTTGAGCATATCAATGAACAGCATGCCTTTCAGGAAGACACGCCCACGAAGGCTTTTGAAGCCGATGATTCGGATACATTTAAATCAAGCGTTATCGTGCCTGAACAGGCTCAGGCCGACCTAACTTCAGCGGCGCAGGCCATGAGTCAGTTAGCAGATCAAATTCAAAAAAGTGAGGGAGCCCAATAATGGACGGCCTTTCAAACACACAGACACCCGCTGATGACTTGACCCGTTGGCTTAAGAACGCGCCAACTTCAACCAACGTTCAAAAAGCAACTTTTGACAACTTAGAAGCTACCGAACCAACAGTCGCAGGGATTAGAGATGTCGGCATGATCATGGATTTGCCTGTCAAAGTCATGGTGGAGCTGGGTCGAACCAAGATGTCTATTGGGGAATTATTGGCTCTGCACAAGGGTTCTGTGATTGAACTCAATGTCCATGCGGGAGATCCACTAGATTTAGTGGTCAATGGGTGCTTGATTGCTCAAGGAGAAGTCGTTATCGTCAACGAACGCTATGGTATCCGTCTGACTGATATCATTTCACCTTCTGAACGATTACGAAAAACCAGTCGGTAACCTATGAAATTTCTAGCACGCAACTTCGTTGGAACCCTATTCGGAATTTTAACTTGGAGCGTGCAGGCCCAGACTGCCGCGCCATTCAGCAGTGCGGCTCAAGTACCGACTACCTCGCCTTCTGTTTGGGGTAGTGCATGGTTAGGTCTTGTCACTTTGTCCATGCTGGTGGTACTTTTTGCGGTCGTTTTGTGGCTTTTTCGACGTGGCTCTCAAGGCTCAGCAACCAGTGAACAGATTCAATTATTGGCAACATTTCCTGTGGGTCCTAGGGAGCGATTGTTGGTAGTACGCATGGGTGACCGAATTTTGGCCTTAGGCCATACACCTAGCCAAATAAGTTACCTGACAGAACTTGAAAGCTTTGATTCCACATTGAGTCAAGGCGTGTTGCCTTCTGGATTTGCAAGTCAATTGCAGTCAATGCTTTCTGGGAAGACAGGCAAATGACTTACAAGATTCTCAAATCATCTGTTTGGGTAAAAGGACTGATCGCTCTCGTCCTGATAGTAGGGGGCGGATGGGCGATGGCTCAAAATTTGCCACTGGTGACTGCATCATCCACTAAGGCTGGCACTGTTTATGCCGTGCCTGTGCAAACTTTGTTGGCACTTACAGCGCTTTCGTTTTTACCCGCAGCGCTGATGCTCATGACCAGCTTTATTCGAATTCTGATTGTTTTTTCCATGTTGCGACAGGCATTGGGCTTGCAAAGTATGCCTCCCAATTTGGTTTTGGTGGGCTTGGCTGTTTTCTTAACTTTTTTTGTCATGAACCCTGTGCTCATGGCCATGTACAACGATGCTTATTTGCCATTGGCCAGTGGCAAAATTGGCTTTGAAGAAGCTGTCACTATTGGCACGGAGCCTTTGAAGCAATTCATGCTGTCACAAACCAACAAAGACGATTTAAATCTTTTTGTTCGCTTGTGGGGGCAACCTATCCAAACACGGGCCGACGTGCCCATGACCCTTTTGATACCTGCTTTTGCAGTGTCAGAAATCAAAACAGGTTTCTTATTTGGATTTTTGATCTACCTACCTTTTTTGGCGATAGATTTCGCAGTGGCCAGTATTTTGACTTCTTTGGGCATGGTCATGGTATCGCCTATGATGTTTTCTTTGCCCTTGAAGCTGGTGATATTTGCGTTAGCAGATGGTTGGTCATTACTGGCAGCGTCATTGGTCAACAGTTTTAAGGTGACCTGACATGGATTCTGGATTCGTCATTGAAGTTACATTCAAAGCGCTTTGGATGGCATTTGTGCTCAGCGGTCCAGTTCTGATTGCGTTGTTAGTGGTTGGATTGATCATTGGTATTTTGCAAGCTGCCACATCGGTCAATGAAAGTTCTGTGGCCTTTATCCCCAAACTCCTTGTCATTGCCGTTGTTCTTTTGGTAGCTGGCCCCGTTAGTCTGGCGTTGTTTGTAGATTACCTCCGCGAGGTCATCATGGAACTCCCAGATATCTTGCGATAACTCATGTTGCCTATTAGCCCTGATTGGATGACTCAGACGGTCACGGTCTGGATGCTCATTTCTGTTCGCTTGTTAGGTTGCTTTCTAGCCATGCCCTTGTTTGCTTTTAGGGCTGCGCCGCTGAGGTTGCGTATTTTGTTAGCCTTGGTTCTGTCATTTGCATTATTGCCATTGGTCCAAAAAAGTCTCCCTGACTTGTCGACCTTACCGCCTGGTTTTGCATTAGTTTTTGTTGAACTTGCCATTGGCTTGTCATCGGGTTGGATGATACGGGTTGGACTTACGGCAGTAGATATGCTTGCAGATGTTTTGTCTCAACAATCGGGTTTGAGTTTTGCGGCAACTTTGCAGCAAGATCCCAATATGGCATCTGGTTTGGTGGGAGAACTTTTAGGCATGCTCACCTTGGCATTGGCATTTGCGCTCAATGTGCATTTGGTCATGCTAGAGGTATTGATTCAAAGTTTTGTGGTGCTACCTCTTGGTACGTGGCCCTCTGCATGGCATTTAGGGTCAGTATTGGTTTTATTTCAAGAGGCTTTTGTATTGGGACTTATTTTGTCTCTGCCAGCAATTGTGATCTACTTCTTATTCAATATGACCCAAGCTGTTTTAGCGCGTGTCAGTCCACAAATGAATTTGTTCTCAGTCGGTTTTGCCATCATGATTCCTGTGGCATTCTTGGTCTTAACTTTGATGCTTCCTTCGTTCAGCGATTCTGTGCAACGGGCTTTGGAAGCGCCATTTGAGCTGATTCGCGCAGGTTTGTTGGTTAAACCTTAGCTTCAATTTCTGGTAACAAGCCAATGTCTGGCAGAGGCAAGTCGGCTGCGCCTGATGCCTGCTTTAGTTCATATGCCCAAGCCAATACTTTGGCAACAGCTTCAAACAGGGGGGCTGGAATGGGTTCTCCTACTTTCAGATGTTTGTGCAGCATCCTAGCCAATGGCGGTATTCGTGCAATTGGAACTTGATTTTCTTTAGCAAGGTTTTGAATCACAAGAGCAACCTCATCAACACCCTTAGCAACAACGATGGGCGCACGCATTTTTTCAGGGTCATAACGAAGCGCAACAGAATAGTGGTCAGGGTTGGCCAGAACAACATCGGCTTTCTCTAGGGCGGACATCATTCGAGATGTCGCAATTTGTCTTTGACGCTGCCTCAAGCGATTTCGAACTTCTGGCGAGCCTTCGCTTTCTTTCATCTCTTGCTTCATTTCCTCTGGACTCATCTTCATGCTTTTTTGGAAGTTGAACCATTGAATGGCTATATCGATGCCAGCCACTACAACAATCGGCAAAAGAAGTAAAAGTAAACCAGTTTCAATCAAGCCTAGACTGTTAAAAAGAGCCAGTTTGAAATCTTGTTGAAGCAGGACACTTAAGCTGCTGAATAAACTGGTGACATAGATGACGCCGACACCAAAAATAAAGACCACTTTCAGGATATTTTTTAGAACCTCTGCCAGTGTTTGGACAGAAATAATGCGACCAAATCCAGCGATGGGGTCAAGCCTGCTGGGGTTAAATTTAAAGGCCCACACAGGTTTAAATTTAACCAGTGCCAATGGCGCAAGAGTAGTCACAAACCATAGGGGAATGATGATGGCCAAGACCCACAAATAACTGGTGACGAGTGGTCCCGAAGCCCACTCCAATAAATGATCCTGCCAGTTTTCGCTATTTTCAAAGGTGAGCCCCATTTTGACCAGGGTCACCAGTCCACTCATCAGAACACCACCAGCACCCAATAGAAATGCCGAGAAGATGACTAAAACAATCAGAGTCGTGAGATCTCTTGACTGTGCAAACTGACCTTCTTCACGGGCGCGCTCCAGCCGCCGCTCGGTCGGGTCTAACTGCTTCTCTTCACTGTTATCTGAGGATTCAGCCAATTTAAGTCAATTCAATGCGTATCAGGACTTAAGAGAAGGTGAGGGTTACACGGCATAAATTTCCATACTGAAGCAGGATGAGGCTGCAATTTTTGCCGCGAATTCAACATCAAAGTCATATTTCGGCTATTTGTACCACTTAAATGCCATAAAACGGGCCTCTCTTGTGTTTTTTGGGGTTGGCACAGGGTTTGCGAAGGTATCTCTAGATAACTTTTAGAGTCTGAATTAAAGTGAATACCGTTCCCCGTTATGACCCGCTAACTTTTGGTGAGACTGCGCTCAAAATGCGCACGTATCGTCAAGAGGTTTTGAGCTCAAACTTGGTGAATGCAGACACGCCTAACTTCAAGGCACGTGACATTGACTTTCCAACTGTATTGGCTGCCAAGTTGTCCGGTCAAGCCGATCCTAGCTCCTTGGGCCTTGATTTAACGCATCAAGCGCATATCGCAGTGCCTGTGCGTGTGGGCGGTCCTAACAAAATGTTCAGGGTCCCTGTGCAGCCCTCAGTGGATGGCAACACTGTTGATCCAGATATTGAGCGTGGACATTTTGTGAAAAACTCATTTTTCACTGAAAGCGCCTTAAGTTTCTTGGGTTCTACCCTGCGTACTCGTTTGTCTGCCATTACAGGACAGCCATCATGAGCTTATTAGGAACTTTTGATGTAGGCACAACAGGTTTGGTGGCGCAATCATTGCGGTTGAACCTGATTGCATCCAATGTCGCCAATGCTGAAACAGCGGTCAGTGCGGATGGACAACCTTATCGCGCTCGTCATGTGGTATTTCAAGCCGAGCCAAGAAATGGCCATGCGGGGCAGGGCGTCAAAGTAGCACGCATTGTAGAAAGTGATGCAGCGCCTCGCATGGAATACAGACCTGGTCATCCCTTGGCCAATGCACAAGGTTATGTCGTTATGCCCAACGTCAACCCAGCAGAGCAAATGGTAGACATGGTCTCTGCTTCGCGCGCATATCAATTCAATGTGGAAATGATGAATACAACTAAACAGTTGTTGCTGAAGACCCTGGATCTGGGCAAATAAAAGGAACGGTTATGTCAACCAGTATTAGCAATATTCCCATCTATGACCCCAGCCAACCGGTGGTGGTCAAAAGCAACGACGGCACTTCTGCCAAGGACTTGTCGCAAAACTTTTTGAAGATGCTGACGGTTCAACTGCAAAACCAAGATCCGCTGAACCCGATGGACAACGCCGCTATGACAGCTCAGTTGGCTGCATTGAATCAAGTGGATGGCATTAACAAGTTAAACACTTCGATTAATTCCTTAGTGGCTCAAATGCAATCGGCAAACTTCATGAACCTGTCTTCCAGTGTTGGGAAAACTGCACTGTCAGCAGGTTCAAATGTGTATTACTCGGGAAGCGCAGTCAGTATGGCTGCCAAGCTTGAGAACGCTGCCAGTTCTTTAAAGGCGATTATTCGCGATAGCAACAGCCAGATTGTTAGTCAATTCGATTTTGGCGCAACACCGTCTGGTGTGACCGATTTTATTTGGGATGGTGCCGACGATGCAGGGCAACAAGTACCACCTGGCTTGTATACCCTAGAACTCACAGCCACAGATGCACAAGGCAAAGTTTCCTATCCAGAACCTTATGTTGGTGCAATCGTAGCAAGCATCGGACAAGACGGTACAGACCTCAAAGTTGGACTGAGTGATGGCCGAAAAATTCTTTCAACAGACATTCTCAAATGGCTTGCCGTTTGAATAACTAATTACTTCCTAATTTTTTACCTGAGGACCCTGAAATGAGCAATTACACCGTGGCACTCTCTGGCTTGCAAAACACTTCGCTGGCCATCGACACCGTCAGTAACAACATTGCCAATGCAAATACCATTGGCTACAAGGCAGGTGAATATGTCTTTGCAGATCAATTCATGAAGGCCGTCAATCCTGCAGATCAAGCGCGCGTTGGTATGGGCACACAATCTTTGGGTGTGCGCCGCCCCATGTTGCAAGGAACAATCACGAACTCTGCAAATCCACTGGATTTAGCAATTAGCGGCAAAGGTATGTTCCGATTGCTACAGGGCTCTGGTGATGGAAACGTTGACCCTTCAGCAGTTTATTACTCGCGCAATGGTCAATTCAGAATAGACAAGCAAGGTTATATCGTTAATGAAAATGGTATGTACTTGACGGGCTACCAACCTTCCTTGGATGGCAATTCAATTACAGATGATTTCATTGATGGCGGTGTCGACCACAACGGAAATAAAAAACGTGGCCGTTTACTGATGCCTGATAGCAATTTACCTGGCAACACGACGACTGAGTCAAAAATTGCTGCCATGTTAGACGCGACAAGCGTAGCGTTTACA
>JBIKJX010000280.1:0-3294 GCA_044360785.1 Limnohabitans sp. | reverse complement strand
TTACATCTACAGCAAATGTTTCATTTGATCCAACGCAGGCAACATTTAACAACAAAACGACGCAAACTGTTTTTGATACCGAAGGAAATTCACATACGTTGGAAGTTTTCTATCGGCGCGTAAGTGATGGAACTCTGACGATCACGTCAGGCCCCAATGGTTACACCTATTCTCCCGGACCTTCATCTACACCCAATACTTTGGGAACAACACTGGTCACAATCAATCAAAACTCTGTTTTAAGAATGGATACTGCAGCAAGCGCCAGTTCGCAATCTGCAAGTTCAACGTCCTCTACCACAATCAATTTATCTTCAGCAGCATCTAACGCGGGCGTTGGCGTTAACGTGACAGGCTATCGTGTTTTTGTGAACGGTGTTGATTCAGGTGCAACTGTTTTATCAGGCGGTAGCTCAACAACTCTAACAACAACTGGTGCTGTGATTGTTCCGTCTGGTGCAGCAGTTTCCTTTTATGCCCCTAAACAAGCAACCACGTTATCTGCCAATGTAGTCGCTTCGACAACAATACCAACTGCTGCTGCCGTATCCAGTGCCAGTGTTGGCGATCGGATCTTTATCAATGGCATAGATACGGGTAAAACTGTAGCGAGTATTTCTGGTTTGAACGTGACTGCCTCAGCTGCGATATCGGCCTCATCAGCAGACAACATAACTTTTTTCAAGCCTAATTTAGACATGACGCTTATCGCGCCAGATGGTACAGAAATTACGCTGCAAGGTTTTGGGAATAAGAAGAACTCAGGGGAAGAGTTAACGACCACCATGGCGAAAGTGGAAGTTTATGCATCAATCGATGGGCGTTTTTATGACTATAACGATCCCACCTCGACTTCTAACCGTGCTTTAGATCCTCAGACGCCTGGCGTGTTGGGCTACAAAGCAGTCTCTGAGATGAGATTTATCGGCGGACGCAACCTCGATTCATTGGTTACAGACCCTGCGTCGGGCAATCCTTCGTTTAAAACAGTGACAAAACTTTCAACGCAAGTATCAGGCGCTGGCGGTGGTAAAACATCCTTGGTGTTTGATCTTGACTTGTCTGATACGAGCTTAGAGTCTGGTCCATTTCAAATCACGCACAGTATTCAGAATGGTGAACCCTTGGCTCGATTGACCAACGTGACAGTCGACAACGAGGGTCGTATTGTTGGTGTGTATGGCACCGGTAAATTGCAGTACGTAGGACAACTGGCTTTGGTGCATTTTGAAAATGCTGAAGGTTTGATCCCAATTGGAAAAAATGCGTTTGCTGCTTCAGTCAATTCAGGTACCGAGGGTTCTGTTGAGGGCGTGTTGGTAGGTCGTGCAGGGACAAACATCTTTGGCGATGTTAAAGGTCAAGCCCTTGAATCATCAACGGTTGATTTGGCCAACGAATTAGTTCGTTTGATGGTTTTGCAACGTTCTTACAGCGCAAATTCACAGAGCATGAAGGCCTTTGACCAAACGCTCCGCGATACCTTGCAAATGGTCGGCTAATCAATTGATAAGAACTTTTGAAGTTAAATCATGATTGATCGATTTGCATTTACAGCAATGACTGGTGCCAAGCATGCGATGGGGCAGCTTGCGACGACCACTCACAATATGGCAAACCTGCAAACACCAGGTTTCCGAGAAATGCTATCGATGTTTAGAGCGGTACCAGTTGATGGCGCAAGTGCTGACTCAAGAGCATTTGTGGTGGACTCAACACCTGGTGCAGATTGGTCTCCTGGATCTGTTTCACCAACAGGCAATCCTCTGGACATTGCCATTCAAGATCAGGGTTTATTTGTGGTTCGGCGCGCAGACGGCCAAGAGGCATTTACGCGTTCAGGAAAGTTTCATTTGGATGCACAAGGTTTTTTGGTTAATTCTGCTGGATTGCTTGTACTTGATGACAGAGGTTCTGAAATTCAAGTACCCGAAGGCAGTCAAGAAATCCAAATCCAAGCGAATGGAACTGTGCGAGTTACGTTGCCAGGGCAATTGATTGACACACCGATTGCACGCTTAAAGCTTGTGAATCCCGAGCCACATTCTTTAGAACGTTTGCCTGATGGTTTATTTTCTTCGAATGAATTTTTATCTTCTTCGGAAGATGTTCGAGTGCTGCAAGGCTCGTTAGAGGGAAGCAATGTCAATGCTGCGCAAGCGATGGTTCAAATGATTGCTCAAAATCGTTTGTTTGATTTGAATATTCGCTTAGTCCAAGTGGCAGAGCAAAACTCGAAAACCGCAGGGATATTGATGTCCTTGTCTAGAGTCTAAAAACTCTTGCATTAAAGGAGATAGAAAATGTTGAGATCACTTTGGACAGCCAAGACAGGCTTAGATGCACAGCAAACAAGCTTAGATACCATTTCCAATAACTTGGCTAACGTCTCGACCACAGCATATAAGCGTGTGCGTCCAATTTTTGAAGATTTGCTTTATCAAAATTTGCGCAGTCCAGGTCTTGTCGAAGAATCTGGTGGTGGCTATTTGCCAGCAGGTCTTCAAGCAGGTAATGGCTCAAGAATTTCTGCAACACAGCGTATCAACAGCGCTGGCTCACTCATCCAAAGTCAAAATCCATTGGACATGGCCATTAATGGCAACGGATTCTTTGTTGTTTCCACCGGTGATGGCATTGCTTACACGCGTGCAGGAAACTTCATGCGCAATGATCAAGGTCAAATTGTGACGCCTGGTGGAAACATTGTGTATGGTGAAAATAGTTCTGGCTCAACCCCAGGACCATTGAATGCAGCTGGAATCGTTATTCCATCCAATGCGACTGCTGTCGTGATTGGTACTGATGGGACGGTCAGTTGGTATGGCGCAAACACAACTACCCCGAATGTGGCTGGTCATATTGCGATTGCAAATTTTGTTAATCCTGCTGGACTTTCGACGGGTGGTGGTGGTCTGTATTATGAAACGGCTTCGTCGGGTACACCGCAAATTGGTGTTGCTGGCCATGATGGATTTGGTTCAATCAGCCAGTACTACACAGAGCAATCTAATGTGAATGTGGCTGAAGAATTGGTTTCTTTGATTGCGGCTCAACGCGCTTATGAAATTACAGCCAAGTCAGTGGCAGCTTCTGATCAAATTCTTCAAAAATTAGGACAACTGTGATGAAAAATACAGCATTACTTTTGTCAGTGATGGCTGCGCTAGCGGGTTGTGCAGACTTACCTTCAGCTAGCAAACAGTCATTGCTTACCAATGAAACGACCATTCGTCCTCAGCTACTTGAGGTACCTGTAGCGAGTCGAGGTTCTTTGGTGCCTGCTGGGCAAGT
>JBIKJX010000271.1:0-3390 GCA_044360785.1 Limnohabitans sp. | reverse complement strand
GGTGTGATTGACCGTGCCGTCAACAGCATTGAAGAAGCAGTGACTGACGCCGACTTGGTGTTATTGGCAGTGCCCGTCAAAGCCACACATGCTTGCTTCCAAGCCATGGCGCCTGCCTTGAGTCAACACACATTGCTGATGGATGTGGGCTCCACCAAGGCCGACATCGTGGCTGCGGCTTTGGCCACCCTGGGCGACAAACTTTCTTGCTTTGTCCCCGTTCATCCTATTGCAGGCAAAGAGGTGGCTGGCGTAGAACATTCAGACGTAGATTTGTATCAGGACCGCGCCCTCATCATCACCCCCATGTCCAGCTCGGGGGCAAGGCAAATTGAATTGGCAAAGCAAGTCTGGCAAAGCTTGGGCAGTTACCTGACCGAGCTCACACCGGCGGCCCACGATGCCGCTTTTGCAGCGGTGAGCCATCTGCCGCATGTGCTTTCTTACGCCATCATTCGGGGTATTTTTCAACAGCAAAATGGTGCCGACTTGATGGCGCTGGGCGGCCCTGGCTTTAGAGATTTTTCGCGCATTGCCGCCAGCGATCCTGTGGTCTGGCGAGACATTTTGAGCACCAACCGCGAACAAGTTTTGCTGCAAATTGGCCACTTCAAAGATGCGCTGAATGATTTTGAAAAGGTCATTCAAAACAACGACGTTCAAGCACTCGAAGACATGATTCGCCATGCGAGTGAACTTCGATACAACTGGCGCTTGGGTGCCAAGCAAAACTCAAAAGAATAATTCAGTCACCATGTTTGCCACTGCATTTTTAGACCTTCCCTCTTTGCAACAAGCTGGTGGCACCGTCACGTTGCCTGGCTCCAAAAGTATTTCCAATCGCGTCTTGTTGTTGTCTGCGCTGTGCGCTGGCAGTACATGGGTTCATGACCTTTTAGATTCCGACGACACACGCGTCATGCTGGCCGCCTTGCGTCAATTGGGTTGTGGTGTTGCGACTCAACCAGGCACCAACAGCTTTTGCATTACAGGTTTAGGGCAGACTGACGCCAAGGGCCATTCGGCCGTTTTTAAATCACCTTCTGAACCCATTGAGTTCTCCATGGGCAATGCCGGTACAGCCATGCGCCCGCTGACGGCAGCGTTGGCCGTGATGGGCGGCGACTTCACTCTCAAAGGGGTGCCGCGCATGCACGAGCGCCCCATCGGCGATTTGGTGGATGCCCTGCGCCTACTAGGCTGCCAGATTGAATACCTCGGCAACGAAGGCTTCCCGCCACTTCGAGTGCTTTCACCCCAACTGCAACTTGACAAACCCATTCAAGTTCGAGGTGATGTGTCTAGCCAATTTCTCACAGCCCTTTTGATGTCGCTGCCTTTGGCCGCTCAAAAAGACATCGTGATTGAGGTGGTGGGCGAGCTCATTTCAAAACCGTACATCGAAATCACTTTGAATTTGTTGGCGCGATTCGGCATTGCTGTAAAGCGCGATGGATGGCAACGATTCACCATTCCAGCCGGAAGTCGTTACGTCTCGCCCGGCGAAATTCATGTCGAAGCCGACGCATCTTCCGCCAGCTATTTCATCGCATTGGGTGCATTGGCAGCCACTGAAAAAGCAGTCCGAATTCAAGGTGTCGGCGCCTCGTCTATTCAGGGTGACATTCGCTTTGTAGAGGCCGCCGCACAAATGGGTGCTCTGATTCAAAGTGGCCCCAACTGGCTAGAAATCAAACAAGGTGCATGGCCACTCAAAGCCATCGACTTAGATTGCAATCACATCCCTGATGCGGCCATGACCTTGGCGGTGATGGCCTTGTATGCCGATGGTCCTACCACCCTGCGTAACATTGCCAGTTGGCGCGTGAAAGAAACCGATCGCATTGCGGCCATGGCCAAAGAATCTCGCAAGCTGGGCGCGCAGGTCGAAGAAGGCCCCGATTGGTTACGTATCCACCCCATACCCGCTGGCCAATGGAAAGCCGCCAGCATTCACACGTATGACGACCATCGTGTGGCCATGTGTTTTTCATTGGCCGCTTTTAATGCTGATCAAAAAGCTGTGCGCATTGAAGATCCCAAGTGCGTGGCCAAAACCTTTCCGGACTACTTTGAAGCGCTTTTCTCGTTGACCCAAACAGCTGCAGACAGGATCCCCGTCATCTGCATCGATGGTCCTACAGCTTCAGGCAAAGGCACCTTGTCTAGCTTGGTGGCCGAGCGATTGGGCTACCACTATCTAGACTCTGGCGCCCTGTACCGAGTCACTGCCTACGCCGCTCTGCAAGCCGGCTTCAGCCTGGAGGCCGTCAACGAGACCGCCATTGCGGCCATGGCAGAAAAGTTACCCGTTCGTTTTGAAGGCGACAAGGTCTTTCTGAAAGATCAAGATGTAACCGATGCGATTCGGAGCGAAGAAGGTGGCATGAACGCCTCTAAAGTTTCGACGCTGCCCGCTGTTCGGGTGGCTTTGGTGGCGCTTCAGCACAGTTTTCAGCGCCTGCCCGGCCTTCTCGCAGATGGTCGCGACATGGGCACAGTCATCTTTCCTGGCGCGCCTTTGAAGGTGTTTTTGACCGCCAGTGCCGCAAAAAGAGCCGATCGCCGCTATAAGCAATTGATTTCTAAAGGTTTTCAGGCTAAAATCGCCGATCTTCGGGCTGACTTAGAGGCGCGCGACGCACGAGACATCTCTCGCAGCGTGGCACCCTTAAAGCCAGCACAAGACGCAATGCTGCTAGACAACTCTGACTTGACCATCGAGCAATCGGTCATTCAAGTCTTAGGCTGGTGGCAAAGCAAACAAGACTTCTCGGTTTAAAAACAAGAAGACTTGCAGAGGCCCACAAGGCACCCTTCGCGCTGCTTGCGCATTTGTCTTGTGGTTCATCAACTTAACCCGCGTGAAAACGCAAACAACCGCCGCAACTAGCCTTGTTAACGACGCAATGGTGCAGTCGTCAGACCTTTTTGCGGATTAGGAACTTGAATGTCAGAATCTTTTGCAGCCCTATTTGAAGAATCACTGAAGCGCACGGAAATGCGCCCAGGCGAAGTGATCACCGCTGAAGTTGTTCGCATCGAACACAACTTTGTGGTTGTTAACGCCGGCCTCAAATCTGAAGCCTACGTCCCCCTGGAAGAGTTCAAATCAGATCTGGGCGAAATCGAAGTCCAAGTGGGCGACTTCGTGTCTGTGGCCATCGGTTCCATCGAGAACGGCTACGGCGACACCATTTTGAGCCGTGACACCGCCAAGCGTTTGGCATCATGGTTGTCATTGGAAAAAGCTTTGGAATCCGGCGAATTTGTGACTGGTACCACCAGCGGCAAAGTCAAAGGCGGCCTGACCGTTTTGGTCAACGGCATTCGTGCCTTCTTGCCAGGCTCATTGGTTGACACACGTCCTACCAAAGACCTGTCACCGTA
>JBIKJX010000269.1:0-3393 GCA_044360785.1 Limnohabitans sp. | reverse complement strand
ACATGGACAATCCATTGCTGAAGCTGCTGTTCAGCTTTTTAAAGTATCGCATTCATGAGTCACATTTACATTTTTTCACCATCCAGTGCTGTTCGCGACAAAGCGGCTTTTAAGCGGGGTGTTAAACGCCTCGAAGCAATGGGCCATCAAGTTGAAATTGATGTGGATGCACTCAGCAGCAGCATGCGATTTGCGGGCACCGACGAAACCCGTTTGAATGCCATTTCCCGCGCTTGTGCCAGTGGGGCAGACATCGCCATGATTTCAAGAGGCGGCTATGGCCTGACTCGTTTACTGACGGATCTGCCCTACAAAGCCATTGCCAAGGCCATTGACAAAGGCACTCAATTTGTCGGATTAAGTGACTTCACCGCTTTTCAGTTGGCTGTTTACGCCAAAACGCAACGCATCACATGGCAAGGTCCCGCGCTGGGTGAAGACTTTGGCACAGAGGTCGAACCCGATGACATCATGAGCGCTTGTTTTGAAGACTTGTGTTTAGAGCAAGGGGAGGGTACAGGTTGGCGCTTGTCCAAGGATGACATCAGCAAACCTGTGAAAGTGAACAACGCTGTTTTGTGGGGTGGTAATTTGGCGGTGCTCACATCCATGTTGGGAACACCCTATTTTCCAAATGTCAAAGGTGGTGTTTTATTTTTAGAGGATGTTGGCGAGCATCCTTACAAAGTTGAGCGAATGCTCACGCAACTTTTCAATGCGGGGGTATTGCCGCAACAAAAAGCCATTGTTTTTGGCCAATTCACCAATTACAAATTGGTGCCCCACGACAAAGGTTATAAGTTGAAAACGGTCATTGACCGATTGCGAGCACAACTCAAAATTCCAGTCCTCACGGGACTGCCTTTTGGTCATGTGCCTACAAAAGTTCTTTTGCCTGTAGGCGCCAAAGTAGATTTGGCTGCCGAAGACCGTGATGCATTTTTAGTATGGGGACACATCTAATGGCACGTCGATCTTTGCGCTGGAGCCAATGGTTTCTGAGAGCCGTCCTTGCACTCATTGTTCTGGCTTTGACAGCCTTTGGTGCTTTTCAAGTTTATCTTTTGCGTTCAATGGCGCCTTTGTCGGGTGAGGCCCAATTGAGTGGCTTGTCTGCAGGTGTTGAGATCAAACGCGACGCATCGGACGTCACGCACATTCATGCCAAAACACCAATGGATGCATGGCGCGCAATTGGGTATGTTCACGCGCAAGAGCGTGGCTGGCAGTTGGCATTCAATCGACAAGTGATGCATGGTGAGTTGTCTGAATGGTTGGGCGCGCCCACTTTGGAAACTGACAAGTTAATGCGTACATTGGGCATCATGAAAGCGGCACAGGCACAGTTTGACAAGTTACCGCCTCACACTCAAAAAGCATTAGAAGCTTATGCAGAAGGTGTGCAAGCAGGCTTTGCCAGTGCGCAATGGCGTGCACCAGAATTCGTGCTCTTAGGCATCAATCCCTCCAAGGCCATGAAACCTTGGACAGCCGTCGACAGCGTCGGTTGGGCGCTCATGATGGCATTGGATTTAGGAGGCAATTGGGGCAATGAATTTGCGCGCCTCATGGTGTCTCAAACGTTAAGCACGGATGAGTTGTGGAAGTTGTTGCCACCGTATCCCGGAGAGTCCCGCGGTACGCAAGTTGACATTGCAGCGCTGTATCAAAAATTGGATGTGTATGCAAAAAATGCAACACCGCAATCTAAAGCCATTTCGACTCAGCAATTGCTGGCCTCCACGACCTTGGACATCGGCGTGCTGGAAGGCAAGGGCAGTAACAATTGGGTGCTGCCTGGATCCAATACAAAATCCGGATCGCCTTTATTAGCCAACGACCCTCACTTGGGTTTAAGTGCACCTGCGGTTTGGTATTTTGCTGGTCTGCATTCACCCTCCGGTCAATTTCCCGATGGCAAAGCGCATGGCGCATTGGACGTGGTGGGTGCAACTTTGCCAGGTTTACCCTTTGTCGTTTTAGGCCGGACTAGCAAAGCCGCATGGGGATTTACCAACACCGGTCCCGATGTTCAAGACTTGTATTTGGAAGCCTTGGAAGGGCCAAACAACTACCGCACACCCACTGGACAGCAAGCCTTTGCAACTCGCAACGAAGTCATCAAAGTGAAGGGGCAGGGCGATGTAACGATCAAAGTTAGAAGTACACGCCATGGTCCCGTAATTTCGGATGTGCAACCCGCGTATGCGCAGTTTTTAAACATGGACAAATACGCCATTGCACTGCGTTGGACTGCTTTGGATGTTGACAACCAAACCATTGTTGCGGGTATGGAGGCCAACTTTGCAAGCTCCGTGGCTGAATTGCGGACGGCTTTTTCACACAACCATTCACCCATGCAAAGCGTGGTGATGGCAGACACGGCGGGTCAGGTTTTGTTCAAGGCGGCAGGCAAAGTGCCCGTTCGATCTGCCAGTCATGATCTCAAGGGCATGGTGCCAGCGCCTGGTTGGTTGGCGCAATACGATTGGCAGTCTTGGATACCTTATGAGCAAACGCCCGAAGTTTCGCAAGCTGACATCGAAAAACGTGGTTGGCACGCTACGGCCAATGAAAAGATTTTGCCGCCCGGTTATTCACAATTTTTGACCAATGACTGGACTGGACCAGAACGTTTTGATCGCATTTCACAATTGCTTTCAGCAGGCAACAAGTTAGATGCCGATCGAATGAAAATCATTCAAGCGGATGTTCATTCTTTGGCAGCGGAGCGCTTATTGCCTTATTTGCAATCATTGTCTTCGCAGCATGCCAAAGCCAATGAAGCTTTGCCACTGCTCAAGTCCTTCAAAGGCGATATGTCTCGCGATTCTGCCGGGGCTTTGATTTATGCAGTTTGGATTGATGAAGTGACACGCGCCATCTTGATTCCCAAGTTGGGTGAAGTTCGCTTTAAAGCTTTGTATGGAAAGCGCGCCTTCAGACCTGCCATTGAGGGCATCTTGGCGACACAAGACAAATCATGGTGTGGCGATGCAGGTTGTCAAGTCTTAATGAACAAAGCGCTCGATTCGGCGTTGGACAAAATTGTGGCCATGCAAGGCGACAAAGTGACAGATTGGAATTGGGGGCGTGCTCATCCTGCCTTGAGTTCTCACAAACCTTTTGGCAACGTCAAAACCCTTGCACCTTATTTTGATGTCATGGGGCCAAGCGGTGGCGATTCCTTCACGGTCAATGTGGGTCAATATTGGACCAGCAGTGCCACGATGCCATTTGCAACGCGACATGCTGCTTCCATGCGTGCGGTTTATGACTTGGCCAATTTGGACGACTCTGGATTCATTTACCAAACCGGCCAAAGTGGTCATCCGTTTTCACCTCGGTATCGGGACATGACGGATGAATGGGGGCAGGTGAAGTACCGACCAT
>JBIKJX010000270.1:0-3393 GCA_044360785.1 Limnohabitans sp. | reverse complement strand
CTGTCTTGGGGCCTGAGAATTTGTTTTTGGCAGGTGCTGTGGCAGCTACCTTGGTCACGTGGTTCACCTTCTTGCCGTCCTTTATTTTCATACTGGCAGGTGGCCCCTTTGTTGAAAGCACCCACAATGATTTGAAATTCACTGCGCCACTCACTGCCATTACCGCTTCAGTGGTCGGTGTCATTGTCAATTTGGCATTGTTCTTTGGCTATCACACCTTGTGGCCCAAAGGGTTTGATGCGCCCTTTGATGTGATGTCGGCAGTCATTGCTGTGGCGGCGGCCATCGCCCTGTTTAAATACAAACGCAACGTGATGCATGTGATTGCGGTGTGCGGATTAATTGGCATTTGCTTGCAATACGGGCTCAAATAGGAATTGGCTATTTACACGAAGCACCAAATCCTTTAAATTCTGACCAATATAGTCAGAATTTAAAGTGGGAGCAGACGATGCAAATGTGGCAAATGCAAGAAGCAAAAGCGCGACTGTCTGAGGTGGTGAAGTCCGCAGAAATTTTGGGGCCACAAAAAATTACGGTCCATGGCCAGCCTGTTGCGGTGGTCATCTCCCACGCCATGTACGAAAAATTAACGGGTAACCAACAATCTCTCGTGGGCTTTATGCGTGCATCGCCTTTGTACGCCATGGAAGATGTGCCATTGGAAAGAGATCGGTCAAGCACTCGCAAGGTATCGCTTTGAGTTACTTAATCGATACCAATGTTCTGTCTGAACTGCGCCGAAAATCTCCAGATGCCAATGTCGTTCAGTGGATCAACTCAAGACCTGTCACCTCACTTTATTTGAGCGTCATCACGCTGGGTGAGCTTCGCAAAGGCATCGATAGTTTGGCTGATGCAAAACGCAGGCTCAAACTGCTGGACTGGCTAGAAACCGAACTTCCAATGTTTTTTGCAGGACGTATCTTGCCTATAGACCAAGACGTTGCAAATCACTGGGGCAAATTAATGGCTACGGCTGGAAGACCCATTCCCGCCATTGACAGCCTGCTAGGCGCTACTGCTGCGCATCACGGCTTAACCATGGTCACGCGCAATAGCAAGGATTTTAAAAACTTAGGTTTGAACGTCTTCAACCCCTGGACTGATTGAGGTTCTATCCTTCAAGATTAAACTCAAAGCTTCTTACACAGGTGACAGAACAGTCAGGCTGTGTGCATTAAGCTTGGCAGCATTCAAAAGGAATCCAACATGACCAAAGAATTTGACATCGTGGTGCATGGCGCCACTGGCTTCACGGGACGCCTCATTGCTGAGTATTTGCTCACGCGCACAGACACCGGCCTGAAGTGGGCCATGGGCGGCCGCAGTTTGGAAAAACTGCAAGCCGTTCGCGATGAAATTGGCGCACCTGCTTCTACACCGTTGGTGGTCATTGAAAGCAGCGACGAGGGTTCTTTGAAATCTTTGATGGCCAAAACTCGCTTGGTCATTTCTGCCGTGGGTCCTTACCAGTTGTATGGCAACGAATTGGTCAAGGCCTGCGCGGAATCTGGCGTCGACTATGTCGATTTGTGTGGCGAGCCCGCATGGATGCGCCACATGATTGACCAACACCAATCTGCCGCAGAAAAAAGTGGCAGCCGTTTGGTCTTCTCTTGTGGCTTCGACTCCAGCCCCTTCGACTTGGGCGTGTTCTTGGCACAAGACGAAATGACCAAACGCTTTGGCAAACCAGCCTCTCGCGTGCGCGGTCGTGTCCGCAAAATGAAGGGCACTTTCTCTGGTGGAACAGCTGCTAGCTTCAAGGCCACCATGGCTGCCGCTGCAACGCAACCGGGCGTCATTGACTTGCTCAAAAACCCCTTTTCACTCACACCTGGTTTTGAAGGTCCCAAGCAGCCTACCGGTCACAAACCGATGTTGGACGAAGTGATGGGCGTATGGGTTGCGCCTTTCATCATGGCCACCATCAACACCCGCAATGTGCACCGCTCCAACTTTTTGCTCAACCATCCTTGGGGCACTGATTTTGTATACGACGAAATGGTCGTCACGGGTCCAGGCGAAAAAGGCGAAGCCATTGCCAACGCCATTGCGCAAGATAAAAGCATGAGCGAGGACAAACTCAAACCTGGCGAGGGTCCTTCTAAAGCAGAACGGGAAGCGGGTAGCTACGACGTTCTCTTTTTAGCCACGAACGAGCAAGGGCAGTCTGTCAAAGTGAGCGTCAAAGGTGACCGCGATCCTGGCTACGGCAGCACGTCCAAAATGATTGCAGAAGCGGCCATTTGTTTGTTGAAAGATGCTTCAGCCACCCAAGGCGGATTCTGGACCCCTGCTTCCGCCATGGGCCATGCACTCATTGCGCGTTTGCAATCACACGCAGGCTTGACGTTTCAGGTGGAATAAGCCAAATACTTCAAAGATGCGCGTGTTCATTTCACGCGCATCATTTGACGCGTATCATTTCAAGGGTTGAGCTCTAAGGCAGCAGGCAAATAGCCCTTCAAGGTGTGAACGCCGTTGGCAAACAACATAGCGTTAACAGTGGCTTGGGCTGTAGCTTCTGCGGCCATCACCGTCAGCAGCAGCATGTCAGCAGGGTTTGTCTCTGCGCATGTGGCCAAGGCAAACAAGGTGTCGCCATCCAAGGTGGTATGCGCTGGCCGAATGCTGCGCGCCAAACCATCGTGCGCACTCATGGCCAATCGCTTGGCTTGTGCTTTATTCAAAGTGGCATTGGTGGCCACCACACCGATGGTGGTGTTGGTCCCCGACAAGGGCGCTGAAGCCGATTGACCTGCCAACAAGGCCTGTTGCGTATTTAACAAACGTGTGCCATCCGAGGTGCGTGCCCCTGCCAACACGTGCCCCGTCAAAGGATCGATCACATCACCCACCGCATTGCAAGCCACCATGGCCGCCACCTGCCAGGCACCGACCTTGACCAATGCATGGCCGATGCCGCCCTTCATGGCGCGGTTTAAACCAAACAATTTACCAACGACTGCGCCAGCACCAGCGCCCACATTGCCCGACATGGGCGGCACCATGGGCCGCAGGGCACTGGCTGTCAGTGGTTTTTGGTACAGGGCGTCTTCACAAGCGGCATAACCCGCAGCGGCATCCGGTCTAATTTTGGGGTTGTCACCATCCCGCACCATGGGCAGATCAAACAAGACGGCCGCAGGCACGATGGGAACACAGCCATGGCCTGTTTGAAATCCCATGTTGCGCTCGTCTAACCAGTGCATCACGCCGCTGGCCGCATCCAATCCAAAGGCACTGCCACCCGATAACAGGATGGCATGCACCTTGTCCACCAAGTTGCTTGGGTCGAGTAAATCAGTTTCTCGAGTGCCCGGCGCAGCCCCGCGAACATCCACACCGCCCACTGCGCCTTGAGGTGCCAAAACCACAGAGCAACCC
>JBIKJX010000024.1:0-12235 GCA_044360785.1 Limnohabitans sp. | reverse complement strand
ATGGTGCGTCTGCATCAGTATTAATGAGCGCTGCCGAAGCCAAACGCCGTGGCCTAGCCCCCTTGGGCACTTACCGCGGTGTTGCTGTGGCTGGCTGCCGCGCCGACGAAATGGGCATTGGCCCGGTCTATGCCATCCCCAAATTGTTAAAAAACCATGGCTTGAGCGTGGCAGACATTGGCTTGTGGGAAATTAACGAGGCCTTTGCCTGCCAGGTTTTACATTGCCGGGACACCCTGGGCATTGACGACGCCAAGCTGAACGTCAATGGCGGCGCTATTTCCATTGGTCACCCCTTTGGCATGTCTGGCGCCAGATTGGTGGGCCATGCCTTGCTGGAAGGCAAGCGCCGAGGCGTTCGCTATGTGGTGGTCAGCATGTGCATTGGCGGCGGCATGGGTGCAGCCGGCTTGTTTGAGGTCAATTGATCGCTCATTTTGCAATGCAAAGGCGGGTCGTTATACTGAATCCCTGCCTTTAAATCAAACAGCCAAGCTGTCGCAATGCCAGACAAAAAATCAATGAATCGCACCGGAATCTCGATGACTCAGGAGTTCCTGAGCCATATTCTGGGTGCCATCTATGATGCGGCGCTCGACGAAGCGGGCTGGGTCAGCTGCCTTGAGACCATTCGAACCGGCTTTGCAGGCAACTATGCCTCCCTGATTGTCCGAACCGAAACCACTGAGGACATTGGCTTGATTGTGTCTGCGGGCGTTAACCAATCCAATCTTGATCCTGGCAATCCCTACATTGCCATGAGCCCTTTCACAGGCATGGTGCCCGACCAACTTGTGACCATTGCCGACATCATTTCCGAGCGAGATTGGCGCAACTCCGATTACTACCAAAGTTATTGCAAACCTCAAGGCGTCTTTCATGTGCTGGCTGCCGACATTTCCACCCGAAATGGGGGGGTCTATGGCTTGCGAATTACCCGGCCGGAAGATGCCGAGGCCTTCAGCAAGGAAGAAATTGATTTTTGCAAGCTGCTCATCCCGCACATCAAGCGCGCGCTGAACTTGCATCTGTCCATCAACGACGACCGCAAAGTCAGCTCTTTGTACAGCCAAGCCATGGCCCAACTCATGGTGGGCGTGGTTATTTTGGACCAAGACCGCCAAGTGCTGGAGTGCAATCCCGCAGCCACCGCCATTTTGGAATCGCAAGATGGTTTGCGTGTGGTGTCTAAGCAGCTAGAGGCGGCTTACACCAACGACAACAAAAAACTGCAGGCCTTGATTCAAGACGCCTTGGTTAAAAAAATTGTCACCAAAACATCTTTGAACCAAGCCACCTCCATCACCAGGCCCTCTGGTCGACTGGCTTGGGGCTTGATTGTTCAGCCTATTTCTTCGGACCAGTGGACCGAAGGCAAGCAGCGCCCCAGTGTGGCCATCTTCTTGCGAGACACCGAAGGCCGCGTCGATCCGCCCGTGCGCTTGGCACAAGAACTGTTTCACCTGACCCCAGCCGAAACCGCGTTGGCCATCCAGTTGGCCAATGGTTTGTCGCTTGAAGACGCATCCGAAGTCCTGAACATTCGGCGCAATACGGCGCGCGCGCACTTACGATCCATCTTCTCAAAAACCGGCGTTCGCCGACAAACCGAATTGGTCCGTATTTTCCTCAACAGCGTGGCCTGGCTGAGCGAAACAAACGACTAACAAGCCAGGCATAAGGCCTTCGCTCAAGTGGGTCTGACCACTTGTCTGGCGCCGCTCATAATTTCTTTGAACTTTTAGTCTACTTGGACGATGGTTGCGTAAGCCATTCTGCGCACAATAGAGACTCACGAATTTGCCTAAGGAAACCATGGGACTCTCAGGAAAAGCTGCCATTGTTGGTGCAGCGCAATACAAGCCAGAAAAGTACAGCACGGCGCCCCGCATGTTTCACTTGGAACAAGTGGCCGACTTGGCCACCCAAGCGCTAGAAGATGCTGGGCTGTCTTTGGCCGATGTCGATGGTTTGATTACTTTAGGCCCCCAATTCCACGAGGCAGGCATGTTCATCCCTGCCATGGCGGGTGAATACTTAGGCACACGCCTCAATTTTGCAGAGGTGGTTGACTTGGGCGGCGCAAGCTCTGTGGGCATGGTGTGGCGCGCGGCGGCAGCCATTGAACTGGGCATGTGTGACACCGTGGTTTGTGTCATTCCCGCTCGCATGGCGCCCACTGCGCCCCATGACGATCACATTGCCGAAGTCATGCGGGCCTCTCGCTTTGGCGGCCACAGCACACGCTTTGGCGCCCCTGAAGCCGAAATGGATTTGCCTTATGGCCACATGGCCCAAAACACAGGCTACGCCATGATTGCACAGCGCTATGCCTCGGTGCATGGCTATGACGCTGCCGCATTGGCGCGCATTGCGGTGGACCAACGCTTCAATGCATGCCACAACCCCCAAGCCATGTTTTATGGACAGCCCATCACGGTCGACGATGTACTGGCCTCTCGAATGGTGGCCGAACCACTGCGCATGTTGGAAATTGTGATGCCCGTGGCCGGCGGTGGTGCGATGGTCATCACACGCGACGACAAACTCAAGCGATGCAAACACCGCGGCGTGAAAGTGATTGGTTGCGGCGAACATGTTCAATCGAAATCACCCACGTACGCCCCCGACATGTTGGCAACGCCCATCGGTCCTGCATCGCAACGTGCATTTGCCATGGCCAACTTAAAACCTTCCGACATGCACATGGCTCAAATTTACGATTGCTACACCATCACAGTCATGCTCACGCTTGAAGACGCTGGCTTTTGCAAAAAGGGCGAAGGCCTGCAATTTTTACGCGATCACAATTTCACCTTCCAAGGCGACTTCCCCATGAACACGCATGGCGGTCAACTCAGTTTTGGACAGACTGGCAGCGCGGGCGGCATGACCCAAGTGATTGAAGCCGTCCACCAAATTCAAGGGCGCGCTGATGCACGTCAATTGAAGCGCCATGACTTGGCCTACGTCTCTGGCACCGGCGGTGTCATGAGTGAGCAAGGTGCCTTGATTTTGCAGGGAGCATGAGCATGACTTGGAACAAACCCCTGCCCCACCCCACCACCATTTCTGCGCCGTACTGGGACGGCTTGAAAGCCCACGAAGTGCGCTTGCAACAATGCGCCAATGGCCATTGGTTGTTCTTTCCGCGCACCCATTGCCCCACTTGTGGCTCACGCAATTTGGCGTGGCATGCAGTCAGCGGCGAGGCCACACTTTACAGTTTCACCGTGGCGCGGGTGCCAACCTTGCCAGAATTTACCGACGAAATGCCGCAGTTGTTGGCCGTCGTGGAATTGCCGGAAGGCGTTCACATCAACACCACCATGGTGGGTGTTGAGCCTGATCAGCTTAGAATTGGCCAGCGCGTTCGCCCCGTTTTTGATGAACGCCCTGGCAGTGCCACATTACTGCGCTACACGCCAGTTGAGTCGGCCCAGGCGTCTGTCATCACAGCCGATGCAAGTCAGGTCGTTGAAGAACCTGCTGTTGAAAAAGTGCAAGCGCCAGCTTTGCGTCAAATCAATTGCAAAGATTTGGAAGCCATGCAGTCCTTGGTTTCAGAGAACTTTTCTGCTTGGTCCAATCAGGTCGAAGTGACACAAGACTTGATCAACCAATTTGCCGCACTTTCGGGCGACGATTACTGGATTCACACCGACCCTGTCAAAGCCCGTGCTGATAGTCCGTTTGGCACCACCATCGCACATGGCGCATTGGTGCAGGTTTTGATCAGCCGAATGAAGCTTCCCTTGGACCATGAAGTGGTGGGCTACAACAACATCGTCAACTATGGCTCTGACCGTCTTCGCTTTCCATCACCTGTTCCCTCGGGTTGCCGCATTCACACGCGATATCGTGTGAAGTCGGTGCAAGCGGTTAAAAGCGGAACGCAAGTCACCATGGAAATCAATGTTCATGTGGTCGGTCAAGATCGGCCATCCGTGATCAATGATCTGGTGATGCTGTACATGTAAATGTGCGCTGGCAACTGCTTACCAATTTTTAAGAACCAACAACTCTTTGCCAATGACCACAAGCACTTCTAACCGACTTTTGTTTGCCTTCATTTTGTCAGCCAGTTTGGCATCCACCATTGGTGGTTTGCCCTTCAATGTGCTGCCAGTTATGTTGGGCAGTTTGGCCGATTCGTTCAAGCTGGATGCGCAAACCACGGGCATGATTGGCTCCGTTTGTTTTGCAGGTTATTTGGTGGGGACGCTGGGTGCACCCTTCTGGATGAACCGTGTCAATTGGCGCATTCTGACCATCGTGAGCGCCATTGGCACCGCGGCCTCCTTTGCTGCCAGCTCGCAAATTGACACCCTCGAATGGTTGGTGGTGGTCTGGGCCTTGATCGGATTTTTTGCGTCCACCATGACTTGCTTGGGCATGCGCATTTTGTCTGACTTGCCCAACAAAGTTCGCGCCTTTGGAACCCGACAAGGCGTTGAGTTGTCTGTCACAGCCGCAGTCTTGTTTGCCTTACCGCCTCTGATTATTTCGCACTACAAATATCCAGGTGCGGCATTGTCTCTGGCCGCAGTGGTGGCTATTTTGGGTCTGTCTGCGTTTTGGGTGCCCACAGGCGCACAGTCCAACCAAGACGCCGCTGTTGCTGCACAAGATGCGCCAGCATCGGGCGCCTATTTGCCGATGGTCGCTTGGCAATCACTGGCCTTGTTCTTTGTTTTTCTAGTGGGCAACATTGGCCTCTGGGCATTCTTAGAAAGAATTGGCAGCGCCTTGCAAATTGCACCCGCTGAAATGGGGATTGTGTTTGCGGTTCTCAAATTGTTGGGGGGTGTCGCAGCCTTCTTCACTGCAGCGGTTGGCGATCGCGTCGGACCTGTTCGCGCAGCCTGGTGGGTGGTGGGCGCCGTCGGTCTGGGTTTGGTTTTACTTCAAACGGCTACAGCTTTTATAGGCTTTGCACTGGGCGCATGGATTTGGGAATTTGCATTCACATGTGGTTGCGTGTTCCATGCTGCCAGCATTGCCAGAAGTGACCCCAGCGGCCGCGCTGTGATGTTGGTGCCAGCGGTGTTTGCGCTCAGTTCCATGGCAGGCCCTGGTTTGGCGGGCCAAATTGTGGCCGGTGGCAATTTTGTCGGCTTGCTGGCCTTTGCCTTGGCCTCCACCCTCTTGCCTGCATTGGTCAACTTGATTCGTCGACCTGCCTAAGGTCTTGGCTGAGGACCAGGCATGAGCCTGGTCTTGGCCTTAGGCTTGACCTGTTATTGATGGTCCTGAATCAGTGGGGCAAGAGACTCACTTATTCAACAAATTGAATGCTGCAACCACCTAAACCTTCAATGTGCATCTTGAAGTGATCGCCAGCAACAGCCGTTACCAACGGTGCCAAAGACCCCGACAAAATGAGCTCGCCGGCTTTGAAGGGAATGCCAAATGCCCCGAGCGTGTTGGCCAACCAAGCCACCGCCTCGGCCGGATGGCCTTGCACCGCACTGCCCAAGCCTGCGCCTGCTGGTGTATCGTTTTTCCACATTTGCATGGCGGCTGCCGCCAAGTCAAGCGCATAGGGATCGGTATGCTGCTGGCCCACCACAAAGACACCACAAGATGCGTTATCGGCCACGGTGTCTTGAATTTTGATTTTCCAATCGTCGATGCGAGAGTCGACAATTTCAAAGCATGGGGCCACCCATTCGGTAGCGGCCATGACTTGCTCGCGAGTGATACCGGGACCCTTTAAATCGGCCTTCAACATGAAGGCAATTTCGCCTTCCGCTTTGGGTTGGATCAAGCCCGTTTGCTTGAGCGATACCACAGCGCCATCTGCGCAATGCATGGCATCGGTTAAGAAACCAAAATCGGGTTGAAACACGCCCAACATGTCTTGCACGGGCTTTGATGTCACGCCAATTTTCTTGCCAATGACACGCTCTCCCGAAGCCACACGTCGATTTAGAAATTGCAAAGAAATGCCATAGGCATCTTCTACCGTGATGTCTGAAAAGCGATTGGTGAAAGGCACCAGCGTTCGACGCTCGCGAAGGGCCGCAAACAAATCATCGCCCAATTGTTGAATCAACTCGGGAGTCATTTGCTTAGCCTTTCTGTAAAAAATCGATGCAACTGCGGTTGAACATGTCACGGTGCTCGACTTGTACCCAATGGCCGCAACGGTTCACCAACACCATGCGCGCCTGGGGGCAGTTGTCCAACAATTTGGCAGCGCCGCCTACTGGATTGAAGTGGTCATTGACACCCCAAAATCCAAAGACGGGGCACTTCAACTCATGCAAGCGATCGGTTAAGTTGGGGACCTTCAAAACAGAACGTGCCGCTTGTGTTTGAGTGGCTGCAATCGGTGCGCGCTCATTGATGATTTCGTCGGTTAGCAAACTGGGGTCAAACAATTGCATGGTCATGACCGCACGCATGGCCTCGGCACCTGTCTTGCCCGATTGATAAATTTGGAACATGTTGGCAATGCCTGGCATGGCCAAATAGGTGTCTAAATCTTCAACGCCGCCTGGCGCCATCAAGATCAAACGGCTCACTTCGTCGGGATACGCCAAGGCATAACCTAAAGCCACCGCACCGCCCAAAGAATTGCCCAAGAGCGTGATGTTTTTCAAGCCCAATGCATCGACCATGCCCTTGACACCCGCCACAAAAAAATCCAAATCGTATTGGGGAATGTCAGGTTTACTGGAAAGTCCGTAGCCCAACAAATCGGGCACGATGGTGCGGTAACCCGCTTTGGCAAACTCAGGGTAGTTACCTTTGAAATTGCTATAACCGCTGGCACCACCGCCTGCACCGTGTAGAAAAATGACCACTTCACCTTGGCCTTGCTCGTGGTAGTGAATGCGTTGCATGGCACCCGCGACTGGCGCGATGTCGACGTAGTGGCCTTCTGGAATGGAGAATTGTTGCGTCATGGTCTTAAGTTGGGTCTGTCATTGTTGATTGAGTGTTTGTTGATTGATTGTGTTGATTCAATCAGCTGTCGATTGCCAGAGCTTGGGTAAGCCTGGATCGGTGGCCAAGATGGCTTGTTTTAACAAGTTGCGCAATGCTGCAGACTCCAGTTCGCCCATGCGGGAAACCAGGTCGGCTTCAAACGATTTGGCAGCAGCCAAAACATGCAGGATGTCATCACTGCCCTTGGCACTGAGGCGCAGTGCGCCGCCCGATGCATTTTCTTCGAGCAAACCGCGTTGCACCAAAGACTGCAGAGAACTTGCGCTGATGTCGACACCGGTATAGGCAATGTGCGCAACGATCTCTTCGGGGTTCAGGGGCTGCTTGACACTCAGCAATGACAAGATAAAAAAGTCGGTGTCAGAGAGTTGGCGCTGTGAAAGGGTTGGGCGCAAGCCATGCACAAATTGAAAATGCGCTCGGCCAAACAAATAGCCCAACAAATTTTCAGAATACGAAGCGCCTTCGATGTTCGAGGTTGGCTCGGTGGCAACAGGACCCGCTTTTCTGGCTGCCAAAGCATAGCCTCCTGTGACGTACAACAAAGGGGGTCTGTTGGCACTGTCGTAATGCGTGACCTCGCCCACAAAAATGGTGTGGTCGCCGCCCTCGTATTGAAATGCAGTTCGGCATTGAAACCTGGCGCTACAGCCTTTCAGCAAGGGCGCGCTGTTACTGGAAACATCCAAATCCAAACCTGCAAATTTGTCCTCGCCGGCCTTGGCAAAGCGGTTGGACAACTCTTCTTGTTCATTGGACAAAATGTGGACATTCCAATGGGGCGTGGTGCTGAAAACGGGCAAGCTGCGGGCTTTTTTGGCCAAACTCCAAAGCACCATGGGTGGATCCAAAGAAACTGAGTTAAAGCTATTAGCAGTAACCCCTACCAAGGCGCCATCTTCGGCCTGAGCGGTCACGATGGTGACGCCTGTGGCAAACATGCCTAAGGCTTGTCGAAAGTCCTTTGGGTCGAATGGTTGAGCGGCTTTGTCCATGTCTTTTCCTGATCAATCTACTAAGCTTGAATCTAGCCGAGCGAAATGGAATCCTTCACTCGGACTAGATTCGTCCATTTGGGCTTCAACGCGGGGGCAATTCAGATTCATGCGCCCGCAAGTTTTAGTCTGATTGGACGATGATTGAAGCTTCCCAGAGTGGGAATATCTGACTGTCTCGCGTTATTTCTTGCTATCTCGCATTCAACATTTTGAGCCTCAATGGCCCTACGGAGATTAAACAATGATTACGGTCAACACTGAATATCTAACGCCTGAAGCGCTTGAGTTAATTGAACGTGCCAAAAACATGGCACCCCGCCTCGCTGAACGTGCGCGTTCTGCGGAAGATGCAGGCCTGGTTCAAAAAGAAACCATTGCCGAAATGCAAGCCGCTGGATTTTTCAAAGTACTGCAACCCAAACGTTGGGGCGGTTACGAAATGGACCCCCGCGTTTTCTATTCCATCCAAATGGAGCTGGCCCAAGGTTGTATGGCCACCGCTTGGATTTATGGCGTGGTGGGCGTGCACAACTGGCAAATTCCCTTGTTCCCCGAGCAAGCCCAACAAGATGTTTGGGGCAAAGATCCCATGACCCTCACAGCCTCAACCTACATGCCTGTGGGCAAAGCCGAGCCTGTTGAAGGCGGCTACAAGTTCAGCGGCCGTTGGAGCTGGAGCAGCGGCGTTGAACATTGCGAATGGATTTTGTTGGGTGGCTTGTTGCCCAAAAAAGATGGCTCTGGCGAAATTGAGCACTGCACCTTCTTGTTGCCCAAGGCCGATTTTGAAATCGTTAAAAACTTTGACGTCCTAGGCTTGCGCGCCACAGGCAGCCACGACATCGTGGTCAAAGATGCCTTCGTTCCAGCGCACAGAACGCATCGCACCAACGACCACAGTGATGCAGGTTGCCCTGGCCGTGAAACCAACCCCGGATGGCTCTACCGCATTCCATTCACTCAAGTGTTCCAGCGCGCCGTATCAACCGCCTGCATTGGCGCAACCGAAGGCGCCATTGCCAGCTTCCGCCAGCGTGCCGCCACCTTTGTGGGCAAGCATGGCTCCAAAACAGCCGAAGATGTGAACTCACAATTGGCTGTCAGCGAAGCCATGATGACCACCGATCAACTCAAGCTGGTGTTGTTCCGCAATTACCAGCGCGTGGTCGATTGCGCCAAAAACAAAGAACGCATGCCTGTTGAAGAGCGACTCATGCAGCGTGCCCAATCGGCACAAGTTCCCAAATTGTGCGCTGAAGCCGTCAACGAAATCATGCGCGCTTGCGCCGCGGGTGGCGTTTACAAGACCAACTCGATTGAGCGCATTTTCCGCGACTTGCATGTTGCCCGTGGCCACATTGCCAACAACACCGATACCTATGCCAGAAGCCATGGCGCCGTCATGTTAGGTCTTCCCAACGCTGACGCATTCGTTTAACAGGACTTTGTATGAGCCAAGCAGCGGGTGCAGCGCACCAGAACTCAACCCCAGAGTTTGATGTCATTGTGGTGGGTTCTGGCGCAGGCGCCTTGCTGGCGGCCATTCGCGCTAGCGACGAAGGCCTCAAAGCCTTGGTCGTTGAGAAAGCAGATTTAATCGGCGGCACATCCGCTTTGTCGGGCGGTGGTATTTGGATTCCCGACAATCACGACATGCCCAAAGTGGGTCTGAAAGACAGCCTCGACATGGCCTATCGCTACGTCAAGGCATGCGCCAAAGGCATGGCCACCGACGACCGCGTTTTGGCCTATGTCGAAACGGCACGCCACATGGCGCGCTACTTGGCCGACATTGGGGTGGCGTATCGCAGCATGCCGCACTATGCGGACTACTACCCGCACATGGAAGGCGCCCTGCCAGGGGGTCGCACCATGGACCCCGTAGATTTCAATGCGGCCAAACTGGGCATTGAAGGACTGAACCTGATTCGGCCTACCAATCCGGGTCAACTGATTTTTGGTCGGATGAACATCAATGCGTTCCAAGCCCGCTCCATGTTGGCGCGCGAGCGCAAATCCAAATACATCCTCATGTGGATCATGGCGCGCTATTTCCTGGACTACCCATGGCGCAACAAAACCAAACGCGATCGCCGCATGACTGGCGGTCAAGCGCTCATTGGCAGTCTGCTGACAGCGCTTCGAAAACGCAAGATTCCTGTGTGGCTAGAAACGCCGCTCCAGTCTCTCATCACTGAGAACGGCCGCGTCGCTGGCGTGGTGGTGCTGAAAGACGGCAAGGAACAACGGCTCTTGGCCAAACATGCCGTCATTTTGGGTGCGGGTGGCTTCGAACGCAATCAAGCCATGCGCGAACAGTACTTGCCCCAACCCACCGACCAAGCGTGGACTGCCACACCGCCTGGCGCCAACACTGGCGACACCATTCGTGCCGGCGCTGATGCGGGTGCGCAACTGCATCTGATGGCGCACTCTTGGGGTGTGCCCACCATGATGGTGCCCAAAGAAGAAAAATTCAGGCCCATGTTTGTTGAGCGCTCTTTGCCAGGTTGCATGGTGGTCAACGCGCAAGGCAAACGCTTCTTGAACGAATCTGGCCCTTATCCTGAATTTCAGCAAGCCATGTTTGCCAACCACCAAGCCACCGGTGGCGCAGTACCTGCATGGATTGTGTTTGATGCCACCTTCAGAGCCAATTACCCCATTGGGCCCTTAATGCCTTCCGCCGCAGTGCCCGACTCGCGTTTGCGCAAAAGTTGGTTGAATGTGGTTTATTGGAAAGCAGAAACCCTCGAAGAATTGGCTGCGCAAATTGGCGTTGATGCAACAGGCTTGAAGGACAGCGCCGCGCGCATGACTGAGTTTGCTCGCACTGGCAAAGACCTTGAGTTTGACCGTGGTGGCAATGTGTTTGATCGCTACTACGGTGACATCCATGTCAAACCCAATCCCAATTTGGCACCCATTGCCAAAGGTCCCTTCTACGCCATGAAACTTTTTCCTGGCGACATTGGTACCAAAGGCGGCTTGTTAACCGATCGCGATGCACGTGTGCTTGATGAAGCGGGACAAGTCATTTCAGGTCTGTATTGCATTGGCAACAACTCAGCCTCTGTGATGGGCCCAGCCTACCCAGGTGCAGGTTCCACACTGGGGCCCGCCATGACCTTTGCATACCGCGCCATCTCGGCCATCAAAGGAAATCCCATTCCACTAGAACGCACAGACTTATTGGAATCCAAGTTGTGAGTCGCAAGCCCAGAGTTTCAACTGTCACCCCCATTGAGCCCGCGCTCGAAATTGAAAATGTCAACGCCATCGATTGGCGTGAATCTGCCGATGTTGTGGTGGTCGGTTGGGGCGCTGCGGGTGCCTGCGCTGCGCTAGAAGCCAGGGCCAATGGTGGAACGGTCATTCTGATTGATCGCTTCCAAGGCGGTGGTGCCAGTGCCTTGTCTGGGGGTGTGGTGTATGCCGGTGGCGGTACACCGTATCAATTGCAAGCGGGCTTTCAAGACAGTCCTGAAGCCATGGCCGCTTACCTCAAACACGAAGTCAATGGCGTGGTCTCGGATCAAACGCTCATGAAGTTTTGCCAAGACAGCGTGGCCAATTTGGCATGGTTAGAAATGCACGGCGCCAAATTTGCAGCCAGCATGCCCGACCACAAAACTTCCTATCCACCAGAAGGCAAGTTTTTGTATTTCTCGGGCAACGAAGTAGTACCCGCTTGCCAAACGCAAGAAGGCCCGCCCGCGCCGCGCGGTCATCGCACGGTGGCACGGGGTCAATCCGGCAAAGTTTTGTTTGAAGCATTGCAAAACGCCACCCTCAAATCGGGTGCGCATACGTTGACCCAAGCCACAGTTCGTCGCTTGGTCTGTGAGCGCACATCGCCCGATCAAGCCGCTCGCATTGTGGGCGTTGAAGTTTGGCAGTTGCCCGTGGGTGCGCCTGAAACATTGCGGCACGCTGAGCTTCACAAGAAGGTTGCACGTTGGCGTACTTTTTGGCCTGGCAAGGCCGCAGAATGTCGGCGCGAAGCTGCAAAAATTGAACAAGCCACGGCAGTTCGCACCTACATCAGAGCGCACAAAGGCGTCATTCTTTCCACGGGCGGTTTTATCTACAACACCGAACTGATGACCGAGTTTGCGCCGCATGCCAAAAAAGGTTGGCCCGTCGGTGGCGCAGGTTGCGATGGCAGCGGCCTTCGTCTAGGACAAACTGTGGGTGCCGAAGCCAGTGCGCTTGGCAACATTTCGGCGTGGCGATTTATCACACCGCCGTCCGATTGGCCGAAAGGCATTGTGGTCAAC
>JBIKJX010000268.1:0-3397 GCA_044360785.1 Limnohabitans sp. | reverse complement strand
CCGTGATGAAGCCGTTTTCTTCCATGCGCTCAATGATGTACAACTGGCGTGAACGCGCGCGTTTTGGATTGCTGATGGGGTTGTAGGCGGAAGGGGCCTTGGGCAAGCCTGCCAACATGGCTGCTTCCGCAATGGTGATGTCTTGGAGCGGTTTACCAAAGTAGGTTTCAGCGGCCGATGCAAAACCGTAGGCACGGTTGCCCAAGAAAATTTGATTCATGTAAATTTCAAGAATCTGATCTTTGGTTAGCAAATGCTCTAACTTGAAGGTCAACAAAATTTCATAAATTTTGCGGGTGTAAGTTTTTTCTGTCGATAAGTAAACATTGCGCGCCACCTGCATGGTGATGGTGGAGGCGCCTTGACTTTTTCTTTTGCTTAAGTTGGCAACGCCAGCGCGAATGAGTCCCACATAATCCAAACCGCCGTGTTGGTAAAAACGCGCGTCTTCAATTGACAAAACAGCGTCTTTCATCACTTGCGGAATTTCTTTGATGGGAGTGAGGTTTCGCCGTTCTTCACCAAATTCGCCAATGACAGCGCCATCCGCGGTGTAAACACGCAAGGGCAACTTGGGGCGGTACTCAGCCAAATCGGAGGTGTCAGGCAGTTGCGGATAGGCCATCACCATGGCCACACCCACCACCATCAAAATGGACAACAAACCTGCGCCCACCAAACCCAGAGCCCAAAGGCAAGCACGCAAGGCCCAGTGCAGGCGAGGGGCTTCTTGAAGCTCAAGTTGATCGGGCGAAGAAGAGGATGATTTTTTTGACATGAATGTGGCGGAAGATACCGCTGACCGCATTATAAAAACTGCAGGGCAGATGGCGGAATTTGCATGTTGCGCAATGCAACTGAATTGCCAGAGATTGTAGTCTTTTAGAGGCTGGAAAGGCAGTTCAATCAAGGGTCCTAATACTGCCTCTGAAAGCCCTGCTTTGACCCTTCTCGCCAAATTGAAGTTGCCAGCGCTGTCGCCCATTGAATTGCACGTGGGGGTTTGGCAAATTTCTAGCCAAACAGACGCAGCGCATGTGGGTTTTCACCAAGCGCTTGATTCAAATCAAAACAGCTGGGTGGTCACCATGGCCAGACAAACCAAAGTCAGCGTTCACAGAGGGCTGTCTTTGCGTCATTTGCTCGACAAAAGCTTGCGGGTCTTTGAAGCCGAATTAGCCATCAGCCTGACTTTGTTGCTGCCCGACCATTACTTTCATACTTTTCAAATGCCCTGCATGACGCAATGGGGCCCTCAAGACATCGAAGCTGAAAGTCGATTGGAAGCTGCGCGCCTCATGCGTCTCCCAATAGAAACTTTGTCATTGGATTTTGAAGTTCAGGCCCTGCCCAATGGCGTTTTATTAGCCCAAGTGATGGCCTGTGAAAGCAGCTTGGTTCAAGATGCCGTGGCCCTGTTTGAAAAATTAGGCTTTCAATTGAACAGCATCACCAGCCATTCTGATGTGCATGCCCATGCGCAAGCATGGCGCGTGTCGCCAGACCTTGTCAGGTCCTTGGTACAGGGTTCGGCGGTCACATGCTGAATGTCTTGCGCTTGTCGCAACCCACCCAGCGACCCAAATCCCTTGCCTATGTGGCGTCTGCCGTGGGTGTTTTATTGGGCATGGGCTGGACAATGTGGCAAGCGCATTGGGCACAAAGCAGCATGCCCATGTTGCAAGAAGAAAAGACACATTGGCAGTCCGTTCTGCAGAAGTCTTTGAGGGTCCCTCCGCTGACCCCATCTCAAAAGACGGCCATGCAAACGAGTTTGACGCAAGCCAAGGCGCGCGTCCAGGCGTTAGAAAAAAGACAAAGCATGCGCGTAGATTTAGAGGAGGTTCAGACGCTGTTGTTGGCTCCATCGGCTTTTCTGAAAAAAGATCAAATTCAATTGCAAAAACTGCGTTGGCAAGGCGGCCATTTTGAATGGGAAGGGTCCAGTTCGTCGCCCGAAGCTTTACAGGCTTTGCTGGCACAAATGAATCGCTTTGACAGATGGCATGCACAGCCCAAACTGGTCCTAATGCAAAGCGCTTCTCAGCTCGATATGGTTGCTTCTAAAACAGCCTATGTGGGCCCCAAGTCCATCACTCACAATGTGATCTTCAAACTAGAAGGCCAAATTGACGTAGATCCGGCCATTCTGATGCGGGTGATTCAACAGCCATGAGCTTGCAACAATTGGCTGAGGAATTTTGGCGCTGGACACGTATTGTGTTATGGCACCTGTTTCCTCAAACAGCCGTGCGTTGGCGCAATGGGGTGCTTTGGCAAAGTGCTGGTTTTCGTTGGGGCGTCCTTCTTGGATGTGTGTTCTTGTCTGCAGCCTTTTGGAGCTTGTTGCAATTGACCTTGCATCAAACGGGGTTGTGGGTCGGTCAAGTTGGGTTGCGTCAAAACCTAACCCACGAAATTGAAAGTATCAAATCGCAAGCCCTGCAATTGCAAGCTGAAGGTGCCACTGAAACGCTTTGGTTAGCGCAAAAACAAGCAGCTCTCAACGACCGCCTTGCCGAATCCGATGCGCAAGTAGCCGAATGGCTAAACTCAGCCCTTCGCATGCCCTTGCTGAGTCAATTGCAAACGCGCGCCACGCAAAGCGGTTTGCAAGTCATTGAATTGAAAGTTGCACCGGCGCCGGATGCACATGGTTTTGAAAGCTCACGCCTGTCTTTTCAAATGAAAGGTTCAGAGCGCGCCACTTACGCGTATTGGCAGACCTTGAATCAGTTGTTGCGCAATGGCGTTTGGCTCAATCTGTCATGGCTACTTCAAGCCGATGGTCAGTACCTGATGACGGCCCAACTGAATTTGTGGTGGGATGCGCAAGACGCTATGACCGATACGGGGGTTGAAGTTCGGTGGCAAGACGCGTTGGTTCCAAAGTCACATGAACCAAGGCCACACGTGTTTCCAGAGCAAAGCCACACCCACATGCGATTGGTGGGAACGGGCTTGTCGGGTGCTACCTGGGCCTTGGTGAAATCGGGACAACAAGTGCTGCCCATTTACACGGGGCAATACTTGGGCAGCGAAAGGGCCAAGGTTCAATTCGCCAATGCGCAGGGCCTGTGGGGCGCGGTGGACGACGGACCGCTTCAAAAGCTGCTGGTTTGGGAGGCGGTCACACCATGACATCTTGGCCAGTTTTATCTAACAAATTTTTCACGATCATTTTCATTGGTCTTTTCAAAAGTCTCTTGTTGTTGAGCTTGACCAGTGCTTGTATGGGTCAAACGCTTGACCCAATCGACGCCAAGATGAAATGGAATTTTCAGAACATTGAAATCAAGGCATTGCTGCAATCGTTGGCGGAAATCGGTCAACACAATTTGATCGTGGCCGATGGCGTCACTGGACATGTCAGTTTGCATTTAAGGGACATGACGTG
>JBIKJX010000023.1:0-12333 GCA_044360785.1 Limnohabitans sp. | reverse complement strand
CTGGTGGCCGAAGTAACGACGCCAGAATATTCCTCGCCCAAATGCTCGCGCATGTATTTGCATTTCAACCAAGCTTCAACATCTCGGCTGGCTTCATCAGCGCGGCGCTCATTGGCGCTGCAATGCAAACCGGCTGCTTCCCACGCTTGCTGTTCTGCGGGCGACATCTTGATGCGAGGTGCGTCGTCCATCTGAGCACCTGCTTTGTTTTTCTGCAAACGCTTGGCCAGTTTGGCATGCGCTTCCCCAGGCAAAGGCAATGCAGGCAACTGGTATTTTTGATGCGCCAAGATGGCTTTGATGACGCGATGCACCAGCAAATCGGGATACCGGCGAATAGGACTTGTGAAGTGCGTATAGGCCTCGTACGCCAATCCAAAGTGGCCACTGTTGATGGGCGTATAAATGGCTTGCTGCATGGAACGCAGCAGCATGGTGTGAATTTGTTGTGCATCGGGCCGGTCTTTGGTGGCCTGTGCAATGTGTTGAAACTCGCTGGGCTTGGGCTCGTCACTGACGGTGTAAGGCAGGCCCAAAGACTTCAAGTAATTGCGAAGCAAATCTTTCTTTTCGGGCGTGGGCCCTTCATGCACCCTGAACAAGCCAGGGTGTTTGCTCGTTTGTATGAAGTCTGCACTGCAGACGTTGGCCGCCAACATGGCCTCTTCAATTAAGCGATGCGCTTCGGTCCTTACACGCGGTACTATTTTTTCAATTCGACCATTGTCATCACAAATAATTTGAGTTTCAGTGGTTTCAAAATCGACCGCACCACGAACCGCACGCGATGACAACAACGCCCGATAAACGTCATGCAAATTGAGCAAGTCATTGACACGTGCTTTGCGTTTGATGGCCTCAGGACCACGCGTGTTGGCCAAAATGGCGGCAACCTCGGTGTATGTAAAGCGTGCATGGCTGAACATGACCGCGGGGTAAAACTGATAAGCGTGAATGTCGCCTTTGGCTGTAATGAGCATGTCACACACCATGCACAAACGCTCCACGTCTGGGTTCAGTGAACACAAACCATTGGAAAGCTTTTCGGGCAACATAGGAATGACACGTCGCGGAAAATACACACTGGTGGCACGGTCGTAGGCGTCAATGTCAATGGCACTGCCAGTTTCAACATAGTTGCTGACGTCGGCAATGGCCACCAACAAACGCCAACCTTTGGCTTTACCAATTTTGGCGGGTTCGCAATAAACAGCATCGTCAAAATCTCGCGCATCTTCGCCATCGATGGTGACCAAGGGAACGTCCGTTAAGTCAATGCGTCCTTTGGAATCTTGAGGACGAACTTTGTCTGGTAACTCTCGCGCCAAGTTCAAGCAAGCGGCAGAAAATTCGTGTGGAACGCTGTACTTGCGCACTGCGATATCGATTTCCATACCGGGGTCGTCAATTTCACCCAGCACTTCTTTGACGCGGCCGACCGGCTGACCAAATAAAGCGGGGGGTTCGGTGAGTTCAACGACCACCACTTGGCCTGGTTTGCCAGCACCAATGCCAACCTTGGGAATGAGAATGTCTTGCCCGTAGCGTTTGTCTTCTGGGGCAACAATCCAAATGCCGCCCTCGTTCAACAAACGACCAATGATCGGTTGCGCAGGACGTTCAATGATTTCGACAACGCGGCCTTCTGGCCTGCCTTTGCGGTCTTGTCGAACAATACGAACCTTGACGCGGTCTTTGTGCAACACCGCACGCATTTCGTTCGGTGGCAAAAAGATGTCGCCTTCGCTGTCGTCACGAATTAGGAAGCCGTGACCATCGCGATGACCTTGCACACTGCCCTCGATTTCGTCGAGGAGTCCAGAGGGTTGGCTAATTTTTTTGATATACAATCCTTGATTCTTGTCCTGAAAGCCCAGGTGGCGGAATTGGTAGACGCACTAGTTTCAGGTACTAGCGAGTAACTTCGTGGGGGTTCGAGTCCCTTCCTGGGCACCAAGTTTAATCAAAGCTGCACAAATGGCAGCTTTTTTTTCGCAATTTTTTTCAGATTGGCAAGCCAATTAAGTCATGCCCTTCCACGCCCACAATTCGAACACGAATCAACTCACCTGGCTTGTAGGTCTTGCTAATTTTCTCTGGTGGCAATAACTTCACCACGCCATCGATCTCTGGGGCATCGGCGTAAGTGCGACCGACCCCACCTTTTTTACCCATGGCAATGGCCTTGTCGACCAGCACTTGCATGGTTGCACCGACGCGATGTTGAAGGCGCTGCACAGAAACTTCTTCGGCCACCGCCATAAAACGTGAACGTCGCTCTTCGCGTACTTCTTGCGGCAACATGCCCGGTAATTCATTGGCCAATGCACCCTTGACGGGGCTGTAGGCAAAACAACCTGCCCTGTCAATTTGAGCTTCACGGACAAAGTTCAGCAAATGCTCAAATTCTTCCTCTGTTTCACCAGGAAAGCCTGCAATGAAGGTGCTTCGAATGACCAATTGCGGGCAGATCTCACGCCATTTTTGGATGCGCTCTAAATTCTTTTCGCCACTGGCAGGTCGTTTCATGCGCTTCAAAACATCTGGATGACTGTGTTGCAAGGGCACATCCAAATAAGGCAGCACCGATCCGGTGGCCATCAATGGCAATACTTCATCCACACTGGGATACGGGTACACATAGTGCAAGCGAACCCAAGCACCATGTTGTTGCGCCATTTCACCCAACGTTTGAACCAGTTCAACCATGCGTGTTTTGACAGGGCGACCCTCCCAAAAGCCAGTTCTGTATTTGACATCGACACCGTAGGCGGAAGTGTCTTGGCTGATCACCAACAACTCTTTGACGCCGCCTTCAAAAAGCGCCTTGGCTTCTTTCAAGACATCGCCGATAGGTCGAGACACCAAATCGCCGCGCATGGAGGGAATGATGCAGAACGTACAGCGGTGGTTACACCCTTCGCTGATTTTTAAATAAGCGTAATGGCGAGGGGTCAGTTTGAGACCTGCTTCGCCAAATGCATTGGGAACCAAATCTAAAAATGGGTCATGGGGTTTGGGCAAATGGGCGTGCACGGCATCCATGACTTCTTGCGTTGCGTGGGGGCCTGTGACGGCCAGCACACTGGGATGCATTTCACGCACCATGTTGCCGCCGCCTTCGGCTTCGCGCGCGCCCAAGCAACCCGTCACAATGACCTTGCCATTCACATTGAGGGCTTCAGAAATGGTGTCGAGGCTTTCCTTCACTGCGTCGTCAATGAAGCCGCAAGTGTTAACAATGACCAGGTCTGCGCCTTCAAACGTCTTGGAGGTTTCGTAGCCCTCCGCACTGAGCTGCGTGAGGATTAATTCAGAGTCGGTCAAGGCTTTGGGGCAGCCCAAGCTGACAAAACCCACTTTGGGGACGGGAGAAGCGGCCGAGATGGGGCCTGCGTTGGCTAATTCGTTCATGCCGCTATTGTCCCAGTATTTCAGTTCTTTATCGGCTATGGCGCTTCAGCCTTTCAAGGCTTCAAGCCAAAAGCACTGAGGAACTGAGCAGTCTGCTTCTGCATTTGTTCTTGCATTTGCGCCACGATGTTTTGCTGCTGGTGGCCCATTTTGGACTGCATCAACATGAGGGATTGAAGATTGCTTTCCAAATAAGCGCCCATGTGGCCTTGCATGGCATGACCATAAAAACGAATGATGCTAGACAAAACCGCCTCGGTAAACATGGGCGCACCGGCCGATTCTTCTTCCAAAATGATCTGCAACAACAGGCTCCTCGTGAGGTCCTCGCCCGATTTGGCATCGCGAACCACAAAAGACTGCCCCGCCATCACCAACTGTTTAATTTCTGACAAGGTGACATAACTCGACGATTGTGTGTCGTAGAGCCTTCGGTTTGGGTACTTTTTAATGACACGCTGCGTTTGAGACTCAGCAGAAGCTGCCCCCTGAGCGGGCTCATCTTGGGAGGAACTCTGTGCCGCATTTTGGGTGTTGGCGCGAGTGTCACTGGCGGCTGGTTTTCTGGCCATGTTTGCAAATTCTCAATAAACAATGATCTGACATTGGCACAGCAATAGACCACAATATGCTGCACCGCAACACATTCTAAAGACATATTCCCCCCTGACAGTACAAGGAGTTACCCTCAAGTAATTGGGGTCAGATCAACATTGTTGGTTGAAAAATGTTACTGTGAGCCTATGAAAATTCAAAACCTATTCATTTTTAGCCTGCTCTTATGGAACACCACTGCCATGGCCATTGAAGAGCCCTCCTTCAAAGTGATCTCAAAAACCGGTTCGTTTGAAGTGCGCCAATATGCGCCCATGCTGGTGGCAGAGACTGTCGTCGAGGGTGACATGGACGAAGCTTCGAATCGGGGGTTTAGAAGAATTGCTGATTACATATTTGGCAACAATCAATCCGTTCAGGGCGGTAGCGCTGCCAAAATTGCCATGACCGCGCCTGTCACGTTAGAGCCGCAATCTGAAAAAATTGCCATGACCGCACCCGTTTCCGTGAGTGCTGCAACTTCCGATGCTGTGATGACGGCCAGCAACAAATGGCGCGTCCATTTTGTCATGCCGTCCCAGTACACCCTGGCCAACATTCCTCAGCCTAAAAACTCAGAGGTGAAGTTGCGTGAAATTCCCGGCAAATTTTTTGCGGTTAACAGCTACACCGGTTTTAACAATCAAGCACGCGTTCAGGCCAAAACAGATGAGTTAAATGCTTGGGTCCTTGCACAAAAAATGAAAGCCCTGAGCAGCCCGCAACTGTCTCGTTATGACCCGCCTTGGACCTTGCCCATGTTCCGACGCAACGAGATCATGATTGAGATTGAAGAAGTCAAGTCGGCAAACTGATTCGAAATTTACAACGCGCCTAGCGTTTGGCTGTTCGATAACTTATGTCAAAAATTTCAGGCCTCTGAGTTTTGCAACCTGAACTCGCGCCACAACAAGTACAAACCACTCATGACCACGATGCATGCGCCAATCACCACAGCGCTGTCTGGCATCTGGCCAAAAATTAACCAGCCGCCCAAAGTCATGTAAATAATTTGTTGGTACAAAAATGGGCCCAAGACAGCCGCTGTTGCATAACGGTGCGCCAAAGCAGATGCGGAGTGCCCCAAGCCACCCGTCAAGCCAGTCAGAACAATCACCCCCCACGTCAACCACCCCTCTGGCATCTGCCATTGCCACAATGCAAAGGGTGCCAACACCAAAGACGGCACGGCTGCCGATGCCAGCTGAGTGGTAATGGGATGATCGCTGCTGGCCAAGCGACGGGTCATTAAATTGAAAGCGGCGTAAAGCAAGGCATTGGCAATGCTTAGAAAAATAGCAGGATGAAAACCATGACTGCCCGGCCGAATGATGACCAACACACCCACAAAACCAAAGCCGATGGCCAACCACCTTTGCAGGTCAAGTTTTTCATGAAGAAACCATGCCGAAATCAGTGCAATGAGAAGTGGCACGGAAAACTGAACAGCCCCCACTTCTGCCAATTGCAAATACTGCAGTGCAAAAAAATTCATCCCCGTCATGAGCGCAAGCATCACACCACGGAGCAGTTGCAACTTGGGGTTTTGAACAGAGAACAACTGCTTACCCATGGAGGGCATGAAAATAGCGGTTGTAAGAAGGGTGTGAAATAAAAATCTCAACCACACCACTTGAAGCACAGGCACGGTTTGCACCAACCATTTGGCACTGGTGTCCAAGGTTGCAAACATGAGTGTGGTCACGGTCACCAGCGCAATGCCAATTTGACGATTCTTCGCGGTGTCGCTAAAAAGTTGAGACATTTATATTCCAAAGATGCAGGGTCTTCAGATGACAAGGTCCGAAAATTGAGTCGGCCTCATTTCTCATCTGTCCATGATGTTACTGCTTCATGAACAACGCAATCCGAACTGGTGAAAAAACATGAGAGACACACCCTTACTGAGATCACAAAAGATTTGGTTGAAATAAAGGTAAACCCTATCAATTAACGAGCGAGTTTGTCTTGCGAATCAAATAGTTGAGTGATAGTATTTATTCAACTTACCGGTCGGCATGTAAAAACCAAATTTGGTCGTGCTAAACGGCAAGTTCTGAGGTCAACTTTGATTTCAGACCCCACTCAACTGTCCACTTCCAAAATTAGGAGACATCCATGAAACGCTTACCCCAGATCTCACGCCTTGCCACTGCAGTGAGCATGGCCATTTTGTGCGCCACCAGTGCGCAAGCTCAGGTCTCAAATGATGTGGTTCGCATCGGCATCATGGGTGACTTGAATGGTCCCTATGCCGCCAACGGTGGCCCTGGCTCCGTCATTGCAGCACGCATGGCCATTGAAGATTTTGGCGGCAAGGTTTTGGGTAAGAACATTGAACTGGTGGTGGCTGACGATCAAAACAAGCCTGACATTGGCACCAATATCGCCCGTCAGTGGATCGAGAAAGACAACGTCGACGTGATCTTGGGCGGCTCTGCTTCTTCCATTGCCTTGAGCGTTAGCAACTTGATGAAGCAAGCCAATAAGCCCTATCTGTTGGCGGGTACTGTGACATCCGCTTTGACAGGCAGTGCTTGCTCTCCCATGAATATTCAGTTCTTGGTAGACAGCTATTCTTTGCCCAAAGCTGGCGTGCAAAGTATGATCAAACAAGGTATCAAGAATTTCTACTTTGTGACAGTTGATTATGCTTTTGGTGCAGCGTTGCAAGGCGAAGGCACTAAATTCATTGAAGCTGCTGGTGGCAAAGTGGTCGGCTCAGTCAAGCACCCCTTGGGCACGACCGACTTCTCATCCTATTTGATGCAAGCCCAAGCCAGTAAAGCCGACGCCATTGTGGTGTTGAATGCTGGTGCCGACTTGAGCAACGCACTCAAGCAAGCTGCTGAATTTGGCATCACCAAAAAAGGCCAAGCAGTGAGTGTGTTTGGTATGACCATCAACAGCGTTAGCGCCATGGGTCTTGACGTGGCGCAGGGTCTGCAAATTACAGCGCCCTTCTACTGGGATCAAAACGATGATACGCGTGCGTGGACAAAGCGTTTCTTAGAGCGCAACAAAGGTGTTCTGCCAACCTACATCATGGCCGGCAACTACAGCGCGACCATGCACTATTTGAAGGCCGTTCAGGCAGCTGGCACCGATGAAGGCAAGGCAGTGATGGCCAGAATGAAGGCAGCGCCCATCAGCGACTTCTCAATGAAGAATGTCCGCATTCGTGAAGACGGTCAAACCATGCGCCCTGTTTACATTGTTCAAGTTAAAACACCCGCTGAATCTAAAAACAAAAACGACCTTTACAGCATCAAAGGCGAGATTCCAGCAGAACAAGCTTTCCGTCCTTTGGCTGAAGGCGGTTGCGATTTTGTGAAGAAATAAATCAAGGCCTCGTCAGAGAGGCTTGCCCTCTCTGACGACTGATCTTGTTTTGAATTAGACGGCCAAGGTGCCGCCGTCGACTGGCAGTGTGGCCCCGTTCACATAAGTTGCCAAATCTGAGGCCAAGAAAACGGCCGCACCTGCAATCTCATGCGCTTGCCCCAATCTTCCCAACGGAATTCGGACCATGAACTTTTCTAGTCTCTGAGGGTCTGCACGCGTCACATCGGTCATGGGTGTGACGATCACACCTGGCGCGATGGCATTGACACGGATGCCATCAACACCCAAATCGGCTGCCATGGACTGGGTCAGCATTTTGACCGCCCCTTTGGATGCGGAATAACCCAAAGCCCTTGGCTGACCTAAGAATGCCGCGCCAGAAGAAATATTGACAATACAACCACGCGTAGCGCGAAGCGCTGGCAACCATGCATGGATGGTGTTGAAGACCCCCAGCAAATTCACATCCATGACTTTGCGAATAACTGCGTGGGCATTGGGACTGTCAATTCCCTCGCGCAAAATCACGCCGGCGTTGTTGACCAAAATGTCAATGTTGCCCAATTCATTTTGAACTTGCTGTGCAAGCGTTTGAACTGCTGCAACATGGGTCACATCCAAAGCGTAAACCCAGCCCTGACCTCCCAGGTCTTGAACTTTTTCTAGGGTTTGATGACAGCCGGCCAAATCTAAATCTGTAATGACAACCTTCGCGCCTTCTTGCGCATAAGCAACTGCAATGGCTTGACCAATGCCACTGCCCGCCCCTGTGATCAATGCAACTTTTCCTGTCAGTAAATTGGCCATACAAATATCCTCGATTGGGTAGATTGGGTCGGTTTTGTAGATCTGCTGAAATTAAGTGGCGTTGTCCTTGGCTTGACGTGCACGCCACCAAACCAACCATTGACCCACAATGCCTTTTCTAAAGAGCATCACCACTGCAACAAACACCAGACCTTGAACGATCTGAATCATTTCTGGCGATGACACCATCAAATGCTCTAAAGCAACTATCAAAATAGCACCGACCAAGGGGCCCCAGAGCGTTTGCATGCCACCCACAATGCAAATGAGAAGCGCGTCACCCGAAGTGCCCCAACCAACGTCGGTTAAAGAAGCCAAACCAAAAGCCATGACTTTGACACTGCCAGCCAAACCCGCAAGCGCAGCTGACAAAACAAAGGCAATCAGTTTGTATCGATTGACTTGATAACCTAAAGATATAGCGCGAGGTTCATTGTCGCGAATGGCGGTCAACACCTGACCAAACGGCGAATAAACAATGCGCCAAATGCACCAGAACCCAAGACCAATCAAGGCCAATGTGACAAAGTAAAGTGTTTGATTGTCAGCCGTGTCAATGAAGCCGAAAAACACGGGTCGCGGCACATTCTGCAAACCATCTTCGCCACCCGTGAAGGGCAAACGCAAGGCCAAGAAATACACCACTTGGGCAAATGCCAAAGTAATCATTGAGAAATAAACACCCTGGCGGCGAATGGCCAAGACACCCGTGACAAGCCCCAGCAATGCCGAAATGCCCACACCCGCCAAAATGCCTAGCAAACCATCACCGGTCCAGGTTTTCAAAACATAGCCAGCGATGTAGCCCGCAGAACCAAAAAACATGGCGTGCCCAAACGACAGCAAACCTGCAAAGCCCACCAAAAAATTGACCGACGCCGCCAACAAAGCAACGCACAACATTTTGATGATGAACAAGGGATAGGCCACAAAGGGTGCCATCAAAAAAGCAGCCCCGACGACCAGCCATAAAAATCTTTTGTAAGTCAGAGAAGACATCGAGGAACCTTTCACTGGCTACGACCAAAGAGACCATTCGGACGAACAGCCAGCATCAGAATCATGACGACAAAAATAACCACACTGGCGCCTTCCGGATAGAACACCTTGGTCAATCCTTCAATGACACCCAAACCAAATCCGGTGACGATCGAACCCAGAATGGAGCCCATTCCACCAATCACCACCACCGCAAACACGACGATGATGAGGTTATTGCCCATAAAGGGACTCACTTGATAAATGGGCGCTGCCATCACACCGCTAAAGCCAGCCAAGGCAACCGCAAAGGCATAGGTCAGCATCAACATGCGCGGTACATTGATGCCAAAGGTGCGAACCAAATTGGGATTTTCATTGGCCGCACGCAAATAAGAACCGAGCTTGGTACGGTCAATGAAATACCAAGTGCCTAAGCAAGCGATCAAAGCCACCACAATGACCCAAAGTCGGTACAAAGGCACGAAGGTGAGCTTCAAATCAACACCGCCCAACAAGGGGTTGGGGTAAGGCTGACCCCCAATGCCAAATTTGTATTTGACCAAGCCTTCCAACAAAATTCCCATGCCCACCGTGAGCAGCAACGCATACACATGGTCCAAGTGATACAGGTGCCTTAGGAAGAAACGTTCAATGAAGAGGCCCGATAAACCAACAATGATGGGGGCCAGCAACAAGGACCACCAATAACTCACGCCCCATGTGTCCAGCAAAAACCAAGCGGTCAATGCACCTAGCATGTACTGCACGCCATGCGCAAAATTGACCACATGCAAAAGGCCAAAAATGATGGCCAAGCCCAAACTCATCAAGGCATAAAAAGACCCGTTAATCAGGCCAAGAAAAACTTGGCCAAACAACGCTGAAGTGGGTACGCCAAAAATAGTGTCCATGTTCTTAATCCAAAGATAAAGCGTTCAGCCAAGTCATAAACCAAGCAGTTTCTCAATGCGATCTCGATTGGATGCAATGTCTTGTTGATGAAATGTTTCTATCACTTGGCCCTCTTCGATCACATAAAACCGATCGGCGTAGCGTGAGGCAAACCTGAAGTTTTGCTCCACCATGAGAACCGTAAAACCACGACTCTTGAGCAAGCTGATGACTTGGCCAATTCGCTCCACAATGACAGGCGCCAATCCTTCGGTACATTCATCGAGCAACAACAACTTCGCACCCGTTCGCAATATGCGTGCGATGGCCAACATTTGTTGCTCGCCCCCCGATAGTTTTGTTCCCTGGCTTTTGCGCCTCGACAACAAATTGGGGAAAAGCTCGTAGATTTCTTCAATTGACAGCCCGCCTGGTTTGAGAATGGGTGGCAGGGTCAAATTTTCTTCAGTACTCAAACTGGCAAATATTCCGCGCTCTTCTGGGCAATAAGCCACACCCAAATGCGCAATGGCCTCAGGTGGCATGCCTTCAGTCGAAACGCCATGAATTTGAATTTGGCCTTCTCGTCGTGACAACAAACCCATGACGGCTCGAAGCGTGGTTGTTTTGCCTGCGCCATTGCGCCCCAACAAACAAACTATTTCGCCCTCATGCACTTGCAAGTTGATGTTGTGCAGCGCCTGAGTCTCGCCGTAGTAACCCTTCAAGGCTTCAACGTTGACCACCACCTTGGACGATGAATCAAGCATGACCACCTCCCATGTAGGCATCCATCACCAGCGGGTTGCGAGAAACTTCGTCATACGTGCCTTCCGCCAAGACCTCGCCCGATTGCAAGACCGTGACACGGTCGCACAACTCTGCAATGACTTTCATATTGTGTTCAACCATTAAAACTGTTCGGCCTTTGGCAACCTGCCTGATCAATTGCATGACAGGACCAATGTCTTCGTGACCTAAACCCGCCATGGGTTCGTCTAGCAAAATAAGTTCTGGCTCTAATGCAATGGTGGTGATCAACTCCAAGACACGTTTACGCCCGTAAGAAAGTTCTCCGGCTGTGACGTTGGCCCATTTATCGAGGCCCACCATGCCAATTAAAGACAGTGCCCGCTCATTCAAACGGTTCAACACTTGGTCACTGCGCCAAAAGGTGTAATGCCATTCGGTTTGGCGCTGCAGTGCAACACGGACATTCTCCAAAACAGTCAACTGAGGAAACACTGCGGAAATTTGAAATGACCGAACCATTCCCATGTTGGCAACTGCGGCAGGATTGCTGTTTTCAATGTGACGACCATTGAAAAGGATAGTGCCTTGGGTGGGCTTCAAAAAGGTGGTTAGCAAATTGAAGCATGTGGTTTTACCCGCGCCATTGGGGCCAATCAAGGCATGAATGGTATGACGCTGTATTTTGAGATTGACATCCTTCACGGCATAAAAGCCACGAAACTGTTTCGTCAATCCCTGAGCTTCCAAGATAAAGTCTTGACTCATTCTTCAGGCCCTCGTTTCAAATTGATCACAAAAAGGCATGCGTGACGCCGCCGTCTACTTTGATGCACTCGCCCGTTACCCAAGCACTTTCGGCAGAGGCCAAATAACACACTGCAGAAGCGATGTCTTCTACGGTTCCTAAGCGTCTCATTGGGGTTTTGGCAATTCTTTTTTCAACCATGGCGGCATCGACATTGACGCCAACTCCTTCCGTCGGAACGGAACCCGGTGCCACCGCATTGACACGAATGCCTCTGGGGCCAAAGTCAACCGCAGCCGATCGTGTCAAACCCAACACACCCGATTTCACACCACAGTAAATCATGGCTTTGGGAATGCCCAAAAATGCTGCAGCAGAGGCCACATTGATCACACTGCCACCCTTGGTCATGAACTCAGCGGCAACTTGCATTCCCCAAACTACTGAAAAAAATCCAGTGCCTACCATGCGCTGCAACATGTCTTGACTGATGTCTTGAATCTCGCCATACCTGACCCACATGGCATTGTTGACCAGGATGTCCAATTGGCCATGTCGCTCTGTTAAATCTTTGGCGGCATCGAACAAAGTAGCGTGCTGCGCAACATCGCCACCGTAGGCAAGGGCTTGACCGCCCTGGGCAATCACTTCTGCAGCGGCAGCTTGGGCCAAATCAATTTTCAAATCAAGGATGCCAACGATTGCACCTTCACGCGCCAATTGATTGACAATGCCGCGCCCAATTCCGCGTGCACCGCCCGTGACCAGTGCTACTTTTCCTTGAAATCGACTCATCTTCATTT
>JBIKJX010000267.1:0-3434 GCA_044360785.1 Limnohabitans sp. | reverse complement strand
GCTTCGTTGAATCAGCAGTTGGCAGCCGAGAGAGATCATTTTGTAAAGAATTTGCACCACGTCAATGGCGGTATTGGTATCAATGCCTTCTTAAACAAAGCAAAACCCCAATACGAATAAATTGAATGGGGTCTCCCAGGCGACAAATTTTAGAAAAGCAGTCACTCAAAAGACACATCATGGACGAACCCATTCTTACGATGGAAGAAAGAGAAGCCATCAACGCTGGTCGTTGGTTTTCATCACTTTCACCCTCACTCAGACACGATATCCTTCGATGCGCTTATGTCAAACGTTACAAAGACGGCGAGTTAATTGCTTCGCGCGGCGAACCGCCAGAGCAATGGATTGCGTGTGCCAAAGGGGCCGTTCGAGTCAGTTCAACGTCGGTGTCGGGCAAACAGATTACCCTCACCTACGTCGAACCTGGCATTTGGTTTGGGGACGTTTCGATCTTCGACGGCGACAGGCGAACGCACGATGTGTACGCGCATGGCGAGACCAGCACGCTGAACGTCGCCAAGGCAGATTTCAAAAAGATATTGGACACACACATCGAACTCTACGACGCGATGTTGCGCCTCCACGCAAGGCGAATTCGACAGTTGTTCGGCTTGGTCGAGGATCTGAACACCTTGCCATTGCGAGCGCGCTTGGCCAAGCAACTCAACCATTTGGTTCGAAGTTATGGTGTCCCCAGTCTCTCAGACGCCAAAGCAATTCGCATCAGCTTGCAGTTAGCGCAAGAAGAATTGGCGCAACTTTTGGGCGCTTCCAGACAAAGGGTCAACCAAGAACTCAAACAGATGGAGCGAGAAAATGTCATCAAGATCGAGCCCAGTGGTTTAACCGTTCTCGACAGACAGGCACTGCTCAAAATTGTCAATTCAGACATTTGATGGCCCCCTTCAACCATGGCCAATGGCCAAACAGCAACGGTATGAAATATGAGCCAGTTTGATCATTTTGTGGGCACCCGCCCTGTCACGGGCAGCCATGCTTTTGATGTTCAAGTTCTCGAGCAATGGTTATCAACACGCCTTCCCGATTTTGAAGGACCCTTGACCGTCGAGATGTTCAAGGGCGGGCAATCCAACCCAACCTACAAACTTGTCACACCCAAACGGGCCTACGTCATGCGCGCCAAGCCAGGACCCGTTGCAAAGCTTCTGCCGTCAGCTCACGCCATTGAGCGAGAGTTTGCTGTGATGAGTGGTTTGGCTGGGACCGACGTACCCGTCGCGCAAATGTATGTCCTGTGCGAAGACGAATCAGTCATCGGGCGAGCCTTTTACGTCATGGAATTTGTGGCAGGTCGCGTTTTGTGGGATCAGTCTTTGCCTCAAATGACCAACCCACAACGTGCCGACATCTATGACGAAATGAATCGTGTCATTGCGGCACTGCACTCAGTTGATTTTGCAAAACAAGGTCTTGCCAACTACGGCAAGCCCGGCAGCTACATTGAGCGACAAATCGGTCGATGGAGCAAACAGTATGTAGCTTCAATCACCCAAGACATCCCAGAGATGGACAAGCTAATGGCCTGGTTGCCTGCCAATATGCCTAGCAGCGCCAAAGATGAAGGCCTCATCAGCATTGTTCATGGTGATTACAGATTAGACAACTTGATGTTCCACGAAACACAGCCAAAAGTTTTGGCGGTCTTGGATTGGGAACTTTCCACCCTGGGGCATCCCTTAGCGGACTTCAGTTACCACTGCATGTCATGGCACATTCAACCTGGCGCGTTCAGAGGCATTGGCGGCTTGGACCACCAAGCGCTGGGCATCCCCACTGAATCCCAATACATTGAACGTTATTGCCAACGAACAGGCTTTACAACGCCAAAAAAACTGGCCGTCGATTGGAACTTTTACATCGCGTACAACCTCTTCCGAATGGCGGCCATTTTGCAAGGCATTGCCAAGCGCGTTGAGGCAGGTACAGCATCCAGTGACCAAGCAAAAGCCTCAGGGGCGGGTGCAAAACCCATGGCCCAATTGGCATGGCAAATTGCAGCACGGGCTTAATTTTTACGATTTAACAGGAGACACTTTATGCAATTCGAATATTCAGACAAAGTGAAAGCCATGCAAGCCCGCTTGTTGGCTTTCATGGACGAACACATTTACCCGAACGAAGCTCGCTTCTTTCAAGAGATTGAAGAAAATCGGGCCAAAGGCAATGCATGGGTTCCTACAAAAATTGTGGAAGAACTCAAGCCATTGGCGCAACAAGCAGGTCTGTGGAATTTGTTTCTCCCAAAGTCCAATCGAGCACCTCAAGGTCTCTCCAATTTGGAATATGCCCCAATGTGCGAAATCATGGGTCGTGTGCCTTTTGCTGCTGAAGTTTTTAACTGCTCAGCGCCCGACACAGGCAACATGGAAACCTTTGAGCGTTATGCCAGTGAAGAACTCAAAGACAAGTGGCTTGAGCCCCTGCTTCGCGGCGAAATTCGGTCAGCCTTCCTGATGACAGAACCCGATGTGGCATCTTCAGACGCCACCAACATTCAGTGTGAAATTCGTCGTGAAGGCGATGAGTACGTCATCAATGGTCGCAAATGGTGGTCCTCTGGTGCGGGTGACCCACGTTGCGCGGTCTACATCGTCATGGGCAAAACAGATCCCGAAGCAGGTCGTCACCAACAACAGTCCATGATCATTGTGCCTGCCAACACCCCCGGCATCACGGTGCTTCGTGCGCTGTCTGTTTTTGGTTATGACGATGCACCCCATGGTCACATGGAAGTTCTCCTTAAAAATGTTCGTGTGCCTGCTTCAAACATGCTGTTGGGTGAAGGTCGTGGGTTTGAAATTGCGCAAGGTCGTCTTGGCCCAGGGCGTATCCACCATTGCATGCGAACCATTGGCATTGCAGAGCGCGCACTTGAGATGATGTGCAAGCGCCTCAACAGCCGCGTCGCTTTTGGTAAACAAGTGTCCAAGCAAACCGTTTGGCAAGAGCGCATTGCGGAGTCTCGTTGCATGATTGAACAAGCTCGCTTGCTGACTCTCAAAGCCGCATACATGATGGACACCGTTGGCAACAAAATTGCCAAAGCTGAAATTGCCATGATCAAAATTGTGGCCCCACAAATGGCCTGTCAAATCATTGATTGGGCCATTCAAGCCCATGGTGCAGGCGGATTGAGCCAAGACTTTCCATTGGCCTATGCCTACGCACATCAGCGCACTTTGAGGTTTGCCGATGGTCCTGACGAAGTACACCGCAACTCATTGGCAAAACTTGAGTTGGCCAAGCACATGCTGATGCCGGGTGATGTTGAAATGCCGGTCACGAGAGGCTCTTAATTTAAATCGCAACCATTCAAGCCTCTTGGCCTGGTGTTTTTCATTGGATTTTTGAAGAACTTTTTAATCAAGTTCTCAGATTTCTATGGATCCCGCATTAGAATAGCAGGCTTG
>JBIKJX010000266.1:0-3440 GCA_044360785.1 Limnohabitans sp. | reverse complement strand
CCGTTTTGTCATAAAAAGCCACCGTGCACCTTCAATCAATGTGATAATCCGTTAGTTACTTAGGCCCTTCCCATGCCACAGTCGCATCCGCCAACCGGTACAGCCGTGTCGCGGAAGGTAAATCAACCAACTAATGTTCCCTGAAGGGGAACGAAGGTCAGCGAAAAATGAGTGAGACAAAGTCCGTCTACGATGCCTATCAAGGCAACACCTATCTCTTCGGAGGCAACGCGCCTTACGTCGAGGAAATGTACGAGAACTACTTGGCCAATCCAGGCAGCGTTCCCGACAGTTGGCGCGAGTACTTCGACGCCTTGCAACACGTTCCTGCAGTCGATGGCTCTTCCGCCAAAGATGTCCCACATTTGCCCGTTATCAATGCTTTTGCTGAGCGCGCAAAACAAGGTGGCACCAAAGTTGTCATGGCCAGTGCCGATGCCGAAATGGGTCGTAAACGTACAGCGGCTCAACAGCTCATTGCCGCTTACCGCAATGTGGGACAAAGATGGGCAGACCTCGATCCCTTGAAGCGCACCGAGCGCCCTAACATTCCTGATCTTGACCCGGCCTTTTACGGCTTCACAGTTGCAGACCAAGAGACGGTGTTCGATACCAGCAACACGTTCTTTGGCAAGAACTCAATGCCTTTGCGCGAATTGATGAATGCATTGCGTGAAACCTATTGCGGTACCCTGGGCGCCGAATTCATGTACACCACCGAACAAGCTGAAAAGCGTTGGTGGCAACAAAAGTTGGAAAGCATTCGCAGCAAGCCCAACTTCAATGTCAATCAGAAAAAACAGATTCTCGATCGTTTGACAGCTGCTGAAGGTTTGGAGCGTTTTCTCCATACCAAATATGTCGGTCAAAAGCGTTTTTCATTGGAAGGCGGTGAAACATTTATCGCCGCCATGGACGAACTCATCCAGTCCGCTGGTGAAAAAGGCGTACAAGAAATCGTCATTGGCATGGCGCACCGTGGCCGATTGAATGTGTTGGTCAACACCATGGGTAAACTGCCCAAAGACCTGTTTGCTGAATTCGATCACACAGCCCCTGAAGACTTGCCAGCAGGCGACGTCAAATATCACCAAGGCTTTAGTTCAGACATCAGCACACGGGGTGGCCCTGTTCACTTGTCGTTGGCCTTCAATCCATCCCACCTAGAAATTGTGAACCCAGTTGTTGAAGGTTCCGTTCGTGCGCGCATGGACCGTCGTGCTGACCCACAAGGTAAACAAGTGTTGCCAGTTTTGGTGCACGGCGACGCTGCTTTTGCTGGCCAAGGCGTGAACCAAGAAACCTTGGCACTGGCGCAAACTCGTGGTTACTCCACGGGCGGCACGGTTCACATCATCATCAATAACCAAATTGGTTTCACAACGTCAGATCCTCGCGACATGCGTTCTACCGTGTATTGCACTGACATTGTGAAGATGGTTGAAGCGCCGGTTTTGCACGTCAATGCAGACGATCCAGAAACCGTTGTGTTGGCCACGCAAATTGCGCTCGAATACCGCATGACGTTCAAAAAGGATGTGGTGCTTGACATTATTTGCTTCCGCAAATTGGGTCATAACGAGCAAGATACACCGAGCCTCACACAGCCTTTGATGTACAAGAAAATTGCGACTCACCCTGGCACCAGAAAGCTTTATGCGGATCGACTTGCTGCGCAAGGTTTGGGCGACACCTTGGGTGACGACATGGTCAAAGCCTGCCGTGCGGCCCTCGATGCTGGTAAACACACTGAAGATGAAGTTGTGTTGACCAATTTCAAAACACAGTTCTCTGTTGACTGGGCACCTTTCCTCAATCAAAAGTGGACAGATGCTGGTGCCACCGCCATTCCAATGGCAGAGTGGAAGCGCATTGCCGAGAAAATCACCACGATGCCAAGCACCGTCACACCACACCAGTTGGTGAAGAATGTCTATGACAACCGTGCTGCCATGGGACGAGGCGAGATCCCTGTTGACTGGGGCATGGGTGAACACATGGCTTTCGCTTCCTTGGTTGCCAGTGGCTACCCAGTGCGTTTGTCTGGCGAAGATTGCGGCCGCGGTACTTTCACGCACCGTCACGCTGTGATTCACGATCAAAACCGTGAGAAGTGGGACACAGGCACCTACGTGCCTTTGCAAAATGTGACGGACAATCAAGCACCTTTTGTCGTGATCGATTCGATCTTGTCTGAAGAAGCTGTGCTTGGTTTTGAATACGGTTATGCCTCTAACGATCCCAACACTTTGGTCATTTGGGAAGCTCAGTTCGGCGACTTCGCCAATGGCGCTCAAGTGGTCATTGACCAGTTCATTGCCTCTGGCGAAGTGAAGTGGGGCCGTGTGAATGGCTTGACGCTCATGTTGCCGCACGGTTACGAAGGCCAAGGCCCAGAGCACAGCTCGGCACGTTTGGAACGTTTCATGCAGTTGGCTGCCGACACCAACATGCAAATTGTTCAACCAACCACTGCCAGCCAAATCTTCCATGTGTTGCGTCGTCAAATGGTTCGCAATTTGCGTAAGCCATTGATCATCTTCACACCAAAATCTTTGCTCCGTAACAAAGACGCTACATCGCCTTTGTCTGAGTTCACAAAGGGTGGCTTCCAAACAGTCATTCCTGAAAGCAAAGCACTCAAGGCTGACAAGGTCAAACGTGTTTTGGTTTGCTCAGGCAAGGTCTACTATGACTTGGTCAAAAAGCGTGAAGAGTTGGGTGCCGATGACACAGCGATTTTGCGAGTCGAGCAGTTGTACCCGTTCCCTCACAAAGCTTTTGCGGCTGAATTGAAAAAATACCCCAATGCCACTGAGTTGGTGTGGACGCAAGACGAGCCACAAAACCAGGGTGCATGGTTCTTTGTGCAGCATTACATCCACGAAAACATGTCTGAAGGTCAGCGCTTGGGTTATTCCGGTCGCGCTGCTTCTGCCTCACCTGCTGTGGGTTACTCACACCTTCACCAAGAACAACAAAAAGCGTTGGTAGACGGCGCATTCGGCAAGATCAAAGGCTTTGTGTTGACCAAATAAGGTCCATTGCAAACATCACTTGAACCTATTTAGAAAGAATTGAAATGGCTATCGTAGAAGTGAAAGTTCCTCAGCTGTCTGAGTCTGTGGCGGAAGCAACCATGTTGCAATGGAAAAAGAAAGTCGGCGACAGTGTTGCTGCCGACGAAATCTTGATCGAAATTGAAACCGACAAAGTGGTGTTGGAAGTTCCTGCACCTTCCGCAGGTGTCTTGTCTGAAATTTTGGTCGGCGATGGTGGCACAGTGGCTGCTGAGCAATTGATCGCCCGCATTAACACCGATGGCAAGGTCGCTGCCGCTGCGCCTGCAGCCGCTGCTGCACCTGTGGCTGCAGTCAGTGCACCCGCTGCTACTTCAGCACCTCAAGGTAACAGCATGGCCGGCGTGGCCATGCCAGCGG
>JBIKJX010000265.1:0-3444 GCA_044360785.1 Limnohabitans sp. | reverse complement strand
CCGCGCTTTGACAGTTATGGCCGCTTGGCAGGCGCGCAATTGATTTCTTTAGAAACACTGAAACGTCCGCGCATTGACGTGGTCATTACTTTGTCTGGCATCTTCCGCGATTTGTTACCGATGCAAATCAAGCTCTTGGCCGAAGCCAGCTATTTGGCCGCGAGTGCTGACGAACCCAGTGACATGAACTTCATTCGCAAGCATGCTCTGGCCTACATGGCAACGCATGGCGGTGACCTTGAAGCAGCATCTCTGAGGGTATTTGGCAACACAGAGGGTGCCTACGGCGCAAACGTCAACTTGTTGGTTGACAGCTCTTCTTGGCAACAAGAGGACGAACTAGGTGATGCCTTTACATCGCGCAAAGGTTTTGCATATGGTCGCGAAGGCAAACCTGTTCGCAACAACCAATTGCTCAAAAGCGTTTTGGCCGATGTGTCTTTGACTTACCAAAACCTTGACTCGGTCGAGTTGGGTGTCACCAGCATTGACACTTACTTTGACACCTTAGGCGGTATCAGCCGGGCTGTCTTGCAGGCCAAGCACGATCGCGATGGCGACGCAGCCACTGCACCCCCCGTGTACATCGTGGACCAAACCCAAGGCGATGGCGTGGTTCGGAGTTTGACCGAGCAAGTGGCGTTAGAAACACGCACACGCATGCTCAATCCCAAGTGGCACGAAGGCATGCTGCAACATGGTTATGAAGGTGTCCGCCAAATTGAAGTTCACCTGACCAACACCATGGGCTGGTCTGCCACAACCGGTCAAGTCCAGCCTTGGGTCTACCAGCAACTGGCACAAACATTTGTTCTCGATCCAGCCATGCGCGAACGCATGGCGCAATTGAACCCCACATCATCGGCCAAGCTGGCAAACCGCTTGATCGAAGCTTCTCGTCGCGAGTATTGGAAACCCGATGCTGAGACCATGAATGCCTTGCTGCGCGCCGGCGAGGAACTTGAAGACCGCCTTGAAGGCATTAAAGAGGGACAACCCGCATGATTGAAACCACCAGCATTCCGGTCAAGAGCATTCAACGCTCTTCTAGAGCCGACGGCGAGGGCAGCGTTCAGTTTCAAATGGACCCCAGCCTCAAAATTGGAACCGCCAAAGTTTTTGCAGTTTATGGCAAAGGTGGTATTGGCAAGAGCACAACCTCTTCCAATTTGTCCGTGGCCTTTAGCAAATTGGGCAAACGTGTTTTGCAAATTGGCTGTGATCCTAAGCACGACTCCACGTTCACTTTGACCAAGAAATTGATGCCAACTGTCATTGATGCGCTTGAAACAGTCGACTTTCACGCTGAAGAACTTCGCTTGGAAGATTTTGTCTTCAAAGGCTACAACGGTGTGATGTGCGTAGAGGCTGGCGGCCCGCCAGCTGGCACAGGTTGCGGCGGTTATGTGGTGGGTCAAACCGTCAAATTGCTGAAAGAGCATCACCTGTTGGAAGACACCGACGTGGTCATTTTTGATGTGTTGGGTGACGTGGTATGTGGCGGCTTTGCAGCCCCCCTGCAACACGCCGACCGCGCCTTGATTGTGACTGCCAACGACTTTGACTCAATCTTTGCCATGAACCGCATTGTTCAGGCCATTGGTGCCAAAGCCAAAAACTACAACGTCCGCTTGGGCGGTGTGATTGCCAATCGCAGCGATGCCACCGATCAGATTGACAAGTTCAATGCAGTTGTTGGCTTGAAAACAATGGCGCACTTTCCCATGTTGGACGAGATTCGCAAGAGCCGTTTGCAAAAGTGCACCTTGTTTGAACTTGAAGCCACGCCAGCTGTGAAAGCGGTGCAAGACGAATACCTGCGCTTGGCTGCCGCCTTGTGGGCAGGGACAGACCCCTTGCCTGCGATCCCCATGAAAGACCGCGACATTTTTGATTTGTTGGGTTTTGATTGAAGCGAATTTACAGAAATAAAAAAACATGAACACTCGCGCATACGAACAACGTCGAAGCCAGATCGAACATTACTTCGATCGAACTGCAGCCGATGCTTGGGCACGCTTAACGTCCAACGAGCCTGTGGGTCGAATTCGCGCCACGGTTCGTGCTGGCCGTGACACCATGCGCGATACCTTGCTCTCTTGGTTGCCTGATGACCTACAAGGCAAACGCATTCTTGATGCAGGTTGTGGTACGGGTGCTTTGGCTGTTCAAGCGGCGCTCCGTGGCGCTGAGGTGGTGGCCATCGATTTGTCTCCCACGTTGGTCAAATTGGCTGGCGAGCGCGTCGCGAGTGAGTATCCTGATTTGTCTGGTCACATTCAGTTTTTATCGGGTGACATGCTCAGCCCTGATTTGGGTGAGTTTGATCATGTGGTCTGCATGGACTCTTTGATTCATTACAACTGCGATCAAATATCAGATGCTTTGGCCGCCTTGGGACAACGCACCTCGGGTTCGATGGTGTTCACATTTGCACCTCGGACACCTTTGTTGGCGTTGATGCACAGTGTCGGCAGACTTTTCCCGAGCACAGATCGCTCACCTTCTTTGTCACCCGTGGCCCATTCAGCCTTGCTGGCAAAACTAGAAACACATCCCGAACTGACACAGTGGCAAAGCGGCCGCATGCAGCGCGTGGCCAATGGCTTTTACACCTCACAAGCATGGGAGTGGTCACGCACATGAACCTGCGGATGCCTCCATGGATGTCGACATTGGCAACGCGCTTTTTGCCGTTTGCAGATGCGGCCTCGCACGATCTGCCCTTAGGCAGGTTGTTGCGTTTGTCCATGTTTCAGCTGGTCATTGGCATGATCATGGCGCTCATGGTCGGCACCCTGAATCGGGTCATGATTGTGGAATTGCATGTGCCCGCTTGGTGGGTTGCCATCGCGGTGGCAATTCCGATGGTGTTTGCCCCTTTGCGCACCCTCATTGGCTATCGCAGTGATACACACCCCTCTGCCCTGGGTCTTAGACGCATCCCTTATCTGTGGACCGGCAGCTTGCTGTTGTTTGGGGGTTTGTCGGTCATGCCCTTTGCACTGCTGCTGCTGGCCGAAGCTGTGCCTGAAACACTCTGGCTAGGTCAATTGGGTGCAGGTTTGTCTTTCATTTTGATTGGGACGGGTCTTCAAGTCACACAGACTGCTGGCATGGCCTTGGCCAATGATGTGGCGCAAGAAGACAAACGCCCCCGTGTGGTGGCCCTGCTGTATTGCATGTTATTGCTGGGCATGATTGTCAGCAGCATTGTGTATGGCTTGTTCTTGGCAGATTTCACACCGCTCAGAATGATTCAAGTCATTCAAAGCTCTGCGGTCCTTGTGATTGTGATCAATCTCATCTCCATGTGGAAACAAGAATCGCGCGATGCCAAACGCGGCAAACGAAAAGCCGGTGGTTTTGTTGCCAGTTGGAAAGAGTTAATTGCTTTACCCCAAATGCGTCGATTTTTATGGACTGTCGGCTTAGGTTCACTCG
>JBIKJX010000264.1:0-3448 GCA_044360785.1 Limnohabitans sp. | reverse complement strand
GCTTCGGGTGAGACATGAATGGCAGCGGGCACTTTGCCAGACGCTCCGCTCATGCGGCCATCGGTCACCAAGGCCACTTTATAACCTTGACCTTGCAACACGGCCAAGGGGGGTGTGAGTTTGTGCAACTCGGGCATGCCATTGGCTTGCGGGCCTTGCCAGCGCACCACACACACCCCATCTTTGTTCATGTTGCCCGCCTCAAAAGCACTCAGCAATTCTTCCTGTGAGTTGAACACTTGTGCGGGTGCTTCAATCACATGGCGCTCTTCAGGTACCGCAGAGACCTTGATCACACTGCGCCCCAAATTGCCTTGTAGCAAGCGCAATCCACCCGTGGCACTGAAAGGCGCGCTAGCAGGGCGAACCACCGATTCATCTTTCGATGCGCCCACATCTTCCCAAGCCAGCTGGCCTGTTGCACCCACAGGTTTTTGGGTGAATTCACGCAGACCCCCTGCACGCACGGTCAACACATCGGCATGCATAAAGCCTGCATCCAACAATTCACGAATGACATACCCTGGCCCACCCGCCGCTTGGAATTGGTTCACATCGGCGCTGCCATTGGGATAAACACGCGAGAGCAAGGGCACCACATCAGAGAGTGCAGAAAAATCGTCCCAGTCAATGATCATGCCTGCAGCGCGCGCCACCGCCACCCAGTGAATCAAGTGGTTAGTAGAGCCGCCTGTTGCCAGCAATGCCACCATGGCATTGACGATGCAACGCTCATCGACCAGCTTGCCGATGGGTGTGAAGTTCTTGGCTTTGACCAATTGCAAAACGGTTCGAACCGATTCGCGCGTCAATTCATTTCGCAGGCCATCGCCTGGGTTGACAAAGGCTGTGCCTGGCACATGCAAACCCATGGCCTCTAGCAACATCTGATTGCTGTTGGCAGTGCCATAAAAAGTGCACGTGCCTTCGCTGTGATAAGCCGCAGATTCTGCTTTCAACAATTCGGTGCGTCCTACCAAACCTTGTGCAGCTTGCTCTCGAACTTTGGATTTTTCATTGTTGGACAAACCGCTCACCATGGGGCCAGCAGGCACAAACACGGTGGGCAAATGACCAAAATGCAAGGCGCCAATTAAGAGACCCGGCACAATTTTGTCGCAGACTCCCAACATGAGTGCCGCATCAAACACATCGTGACTGAGTGACACAGCCGTTGACATGGCAATCACGTCACGGCTGAACAAACTGAGCTCCATGCCAGGCGTGCCTTGCGTCACACCATCGCACATGGCGGGCACGCCGCCCGCTACTTGCGCTGTTGCGCCCCACTTGCGCGCTTCGTCTTTCACCAAATCGGGATAGTGTTGCAAGGGTGCGTGCGCAGACAGCAAATCGTTGTAGGCCGTGACCACGCCAATGTTGGGGCCTCGCTCGGTGGCGCTCACCACTGGAATAGCAGACAGTCCCGTTGCCCGCGATTTGTCAGCGGCAGGCATTGCCGCAAACGCATGCGCCACGTTGGCACAACCCAAACGGTCTGCACCTGGCTTTTTGGCTGCGGCTTCTTCTAATTGCTGCAAATAGGCGGTGCGAGTGGCTTGGCTTCTTTGCGCAATGCGAGCGGTCACTTGGGCAACGGTGGCATTCAGTGTCATGGGTGTTTGCCTTGAAGTTAAAAATGCTTTGTAACTTTGTTACACATTCAATGGTAACTCGACATCCTCCGCTTTGGTGCATTTTCAGTTACAGACAGGTTACGAATTTTTGATGACGCATGCGCCACACCTTCTGGTTTACCCTCAAAATAGCAACACACCTTGAATTCAAGCAAATTGAACTTTTCTTCACCCTCCTGTGCCGTGCGACCCGATCAAGCCATGTGCGCCCCAACCAAAGAAGCCTTTCTGACGGATTGGCCCGCCACACAAGATTTGTGGATTTTTGGCTACGCCTCGCTCATATGGCGACCAGAGTTTGAGGTTTTAGAACAGCACCTGACCAAAGTTCAAGGTTGGCACCGGGCTCTGAAAATGTGGAGTCGTTTAAATCGCGGTTCGCCTGAATGTCCGGGACTTGTCTTTGCATTGCTGTCGGGTGGCAGTTGTCAGGGTATGGTTTTTAGAACGCCTGCGGCTGACGTCAAGCAAACCATCGAGAAACTGTGGTTCAGAGAAATGCCCAACAATGTCTACACCACACGTTGGTTGCAATGCCCCACCCCCAAGGGACTTGTCAATGCGCTGGCCTTTACATTGCCGCGCAACAGCCCAAGCTACACCGGGGAACTATCCCCTGCGCAATATCGGCACATCTTTCGACACGCATCAGGGCGCTACGGGACCACCTTAGACTATGCGCAAGAAACATTGAACAGCTTGAAACAACACGGCATCCACGACAAAGCCCTTGCGGCTTTGTTAGAACATGCCAAGGAATGACCCATGAACATCGCCGATTTACGCAAAAGTTATGAAAAAGCTGAGTTGAGCGAAGACGCTTCAGACGCCAACCCACTCAAACAATTTGAACGCTGGCTGAACGAAGCCATTCAATCGGAAGTGCCCGAACCCAATGCCATGACCTTGGCCACCGTGGCAAGCAACATGCGTCCCAGCACGCGTGTGGTGCTGATCAAAGGTTACGACGAACGGGGCATTGTTTGGTACACCAACTACGACAGCCGCAAAGGCAAAGAGCTGGCGGGTAACCCTTTCGCGTCCTTGCAATTTCATTGGGTTGAATTGGAACGTGTAGTTCGCATCGAAGGTCGCGTCGAAAAAATCAGCGACGAAGAAAGCGATGCCTATTTTCACAGCCGTCCCTTAGATTCGCGCATTGGTGCTTGGGCCTCACCGCAAAGTCAAGTCATTGACGGTCGCACAGTGTTGGTCACCAATGCAGCTAAATACGCCGCCCAATTTATGCTAAATCCGCCACGTCCGCCGCACTGGGGTGGCTATCGTTTGGTACCCGATGAATGGCAATTTTGGCAAGGCCGAAAAAGTCGTTTACACGATCGTCTGCGCTATCGCTTAAACGAGGGCGAATGGTTGCGCGAACGACTGGCACCTTGAGTTGTTAAGCTGGCAACAGCGGCAGCAAGGCCATCACCAAGCTTACGCTCACGATGGCAAAAACTGTTGACACGGCCACAGCGGCAGTAACCACATCTTCTTCTTTTTGATAGCGCTGCGAAAACAAAAACACATTGGCACCGATGGGCAATGCAGCCGCCACCACCATGACGGTTAAATGCAAGCCACGCATGCCCATGGCGTAGCCCGCAGCAGCCATCACGAGGGGATGTACAAATGATTTCACGACCGACAACTTCAGCGCCCCTTTAACGTGCTGACCAATAGGTGTTTGTGACAAAGTAATGCCAACCAACACCAGGGCGACAGGTCCAAAAGCAGCCCCCAAAAGTTGCAAAGGTTTGTCCACAATGGGATGCAAACCCCAGCCTGTTTGTGCGTAAATCAAGCCC
>JBIKJX010000263.1:0-3460 GCA_044360785.1 Limnohabitans sp. | reverse complement strand
CATAAGCTTTGGATTCGAGTTGTCGTTGAAACACAATGCCAGACAAAGGGTGATAGGCCTTAGGCGTTTGCTTGGCCATGGCCTGTGCTTGTGTGGCCCATTTCAAACCATCGGCCTCACCAAAAGCTTCTTGCCATGCGCCGATCTCAAGTGGGTAATCTTCTGGGTCAATGGCCACCACCATGCCCGCATTCGCATTGCGCTCGTTGCGTGAATATTGGCTCATGCCATTGGTCACAACGCGGCCCGCTTCGCTGGTGGCTGCGACCACCGTACCGCCGGGGCACATGCAAAAGCTGTAAACCGCACGACCATTTTTCGCATGGTGAACCAATTTGTAATCTGCCGCGCCCAGCAATGGATGTCCCGCATGCCGACCCCATCGCGCAGCATCAATCACGCTTTGAGGATGTTCAATTCGCACACCAATGGAAAAGGCTTTGGCCTCCATATAAACACCTCGCTCGTAGAGCAATGTGAAGGTGTCGCGAGAACTGTGGCCCAAGGCCAACACCACATGGCGCGCAGCCAAATGAGACCGCATGCCTGTGTTGCGATCTTCTATGTGCAAGCCTGTCACTTGCCGACCCTTGGTGGTCGTTTCAATGTCAATGTCCACCACGCGTTGTTCAAAAAGCACTTCACCGCCCAATGCAATGATTTGCTCGCGCAAGTTTTCAACCACCTTGACCAATTTGAAGGTGCCAATGTGCGGATGAGCGGCAAACAAAATGTCGCTGGGTGCGCCGGCTTTCACAAACTCATCCATGACTTTGCGACCCAAATAGCGTGGATCTTTGATTTGGCTGTACAGCTTGCCATCCGAAAAAGTGCCTGCCCCGCCTTCACCAAATTGCACATTGCTTTCGGGCTTGAGTGTTTTTTTCCGCCACAAACCCCAGGTGTCTTTGGTGCGTTGTCTCACAGGGCTGCCACGTTCAATGACGATGGGTTTGAAGCCCATTTGCGCCAGGCTCAAGGCCGCAAAAATTCCACAAGGACCAAAACCCACCACCACAGGCCGCTCCCCAACTTGTTCGCCAAAGTTGGCAGACGCATGACACGGTGCCTCCCAGGTCATATTGGGGGTGGCTTGAATGTGCGGGTTACCCGAGAATTTTTGCAGCAACGTTAATTCAGACGCTGAGTCTTTGAAAGTGATGTCGACAATGAACACGGCTAGCAAATCTGCTTTGCGTGCATCAAAACTGCGTTTGAAAACAGTCAGTTGATCGATGGCTTGTACATCCATGTTCAATGCCTTTGCGGCCAATTGGCGCAAAGCTTCTTCGGGGTGGGGCGGTGGGATGCGGTCTTCGTCTGTTTCTGAAGGCGCATCGGCTGCACGCCGAACTTCGACCGGCAATGCGGTCAAAGGCAGTTTGAGTTCTGAAATTCGAATCATGGCTGTCGGTGGTTGGGCTTGTGGTTATCAAGCAGACGAGCAGATTATCGCGTGTTTAGGACGTTGAAAAGCCGCTAGTTCACAAGTCCATGCGGTCGGGCGATAATGCAGAGGTGAAGCCCGCCAGACCGCCGCTGGTGCTAGCAGCAATGCCATTGTTTAGGCAATGGGCCGAAAGGCCGCACTGGAGGAACGTCCGGACTGCACAGGACAGCGTAGGAGGTAACACCTCTCCACCGAATGGCCGCAAGGCAGCAAGGTGAGGATTAGAGCAACAGAGACGAGCCGATTCAGTTCGGGTGAAACGGGCAATCTCTACGCGCAGCAATACCAAATAGGCACACGTTGATCTGGTTCCGGAGAGTGTGCGGGTAGGTAGCACCGAGCCGAGTGGGTAACCCTCGGCCCAGAGTAATGGCGGTTACATTGGGGGCAACTCCAATGCACAGAATCCGGCTTATCGGTGGGCTTCACACTTTTTTTAAATTGTATTCAGACCAAAAAAAACGCGCCCTAGTGAACCAGAGCGCGTTTTTCTGAAATGCAAACTGCTTAGCGCGTGGGAATTAGGCTGGTCGCCAAAGCAAACACCGAATTGGGCACATTCACTTTGACGGGCTGAGCCTTAGGCTTCGCAAAAACGCCACGCTTGACCACAGAAGGCGCTGGCTCAACTGTGACGCCTTTGGCGCGTTGCTCTGACACGAGCTGGCGCAAGCTGATGGACTGCAAGTGCGCCAACATTTTTTCATTCAGGCTGGCCCACAACTCGCTGCTCATCCAGTTGCCAGCTTCAGAACTGCCAGCGTCTTCAGACTCGACAGAGAAGTCAACTGCACTCACAATGTCAGCCATGGTGATTTTTTCGGCGCTGCGAGCCAAAGAATAACCACCGCCAGGACCGCGTGTGCTTTCGACCAAGTGGTGCTGACGCAATTTGCTGAACAACTGTTCCAAATAGGAGAGTGAAATTTGGTGACGCTCGCTAATGGCCGAGAGCGAGACTGGACCGCGATCTTCGCGCAACGCGACATCGATCATGGCCGTAACGGCAAAACGACTTTTGGTGCTCAAACGCATGTTGTTTTTCCTTTCAGCTTAAGCTACGAACATTCATATGAATATTCTCTCAAACTTACAACATAAATGAGGATGCCCTGATTAATTTCAAGGGATTGAGAGGCCTAAATGTGGCGAATTTGCGTAAAAACTTGGGTTTTTTTCAAAATCGTTCGTAGGGCATGAGTGCTCGCCATTGACCGGGGGCCAAAGGCGCCATCAAAACGCGCCCCATTCTGACTCTTTTGAGCCCCACCAAGCGCAGCCCCGTGTTTTCAATCACACCAGCCGCATACCCGGGTTGGTACCCTTTGAAAGCCATGCGCAGTCCCGTTTTGTCAGGGGTGCTGCTGCTGATGCTGGTTTTAAGCCCCGTGGGACACATGTCGTAGAGCTGATCGGGGGTGACGGGGCCATGGACCTCGGCCAACATTTCATGTTCCAAAGGGGTGCGCTCATCGAGCAATTTGCGCAGCATGGCTGGGTCTTCTGAGAGAACCACCAGGCCCGTTGCTGCATCCTCCAATGCCGCTGCAGATTGCAACATTTTTTGCAAGCGCGGCGTGAGGCTGATGCCAGAGCGGTCTTGGTTTGAGCGCATTTCTGGCGCAAGGGATTTCCAAACGTTGTTGTGGCTTTGGGGCAAGCAGCTTTGGCCGGCGGTCTTGTGCAAAATAACAGTCAGCAGCGGTACTTTGCCCCGTTGCGCCGTGCTGTGAATGTCGATGAGTTCATCATTCACGCGGTGAGCGGGCTCGTCGACCACCACTTGGTTGACCTTGACCCAACCACCTACAATGACCTGCTCAGCCTCGGCCCTTGAACATTTCAGAATATCGGCCACCCTTTTGGACAGGCGTATGCCTTGGGCGTTCTCAAGGCTTGAATGTGAGGTCATGTCAGTTGTTGCCGGGTGCCATGGACTGAATGCGGTCCACATGCGCTTGTAAAGACCGAGCAGCCACGGGCCACAAACGTTCTGGTACGTCATCATAG
>JBIKJX010000262.1:0-3461 GCA_044360785.1 Limnohabitans sp. | reverse complement strand
AAGCCGCCTTTGGCCAACATGGCAGACACTTTGCCAGCGTGCTCAAAACCTTTTTTGTCACGATAAATGTGCAAGATACCTTGCTTTTTTAAATCGAAATCGATGCGCTCTTCGTGGGCCCACGCCAACAAATGCTGACGCGCAGCCACCGCCAAACGCGCCGTTTCAACCGTATTGCGCTGGTAATCTTTCATCGACAACATGAACTCTGCAAACCAAGAAATTTTGTGCCAGCGGATGTGGCCAGACACACGCAAACCGTGGTGGTTGCAGTCAGAGCGCTTGCGCCAGATTTGGTTGAATTGAAGATGCAACCCCCACTCAATGCCAATGCCAGATTTGGGTGGGTCAGCTTAAAGTCGAGAACCGAATCGCCCTTGGCGCGATTGCTTTTCCAAGCCGCCTTAAACAGCGTTGCACATGGGTGACAGTGGGCCATGCAAACTTTTTTCAAATGACTAAACTAGTTGTTTTGAACAGGTTGTCCAATGAATCGCTTTAATGGCAAAGTCGCTTTGGTAACGGGCGCAGGTTGCATCGCATCGGGTTGGGGAAATGGGCGCGCCATGGCTGTGCGCTTAGCCGAAGAGGGTGCTTTGGTTTTTGCAGTCGACCGAGACGCGGCAAGCCTTGAAGAAACTTTGGATCGCGCTGGCGCATTCAAAAGTTCAATTCACACGCATGTCTGCGATGTGACAAATTCTGAAAGTGTCCAAGCCATGGTGCAAGCTTGTTTGGACAAATTCAAAACCATCGACATCCTCATTAACAATGTGGGTGGTTCTGCGGCTGGCGGACCTGTTGAAATGAGCGAAGAAGTTTGGGACACACAGTTCAATGTCAATTTGAAAAGCGTTTTCCTCACTTGCAAGCATGTTTTGCCTACCATGATCGCCCACAAAAGTGGTGCTATTGTCAATGTGGCTTCAACATCCGGCACGCGTTGGACGGGTAGTGCACAAGTTGCTTATGCAGCGGCCAAGGCAGGTGTCATTCAATTGTCCAAAGTTGTCGCGGTACAGCATGCACCTGATGGCATCAGGGTGAATACAGTCGTGCCAGGGCAATTGCACACGCCCATGGTAGAAGCTCGTTTGGCCAAACAAAGAACAGGCGGCGATGTAGAAGCCTTATTGGCAGCCCGCGTCAAGCGAATTCCATTGGGCTTTATGGGCGATGGCAGAGACACCGCCAGTGCGGCATTATTTTTGGCCAGTGATGAAGCTCAATTCATCACAGGCACGGAAATTGTGGTGGACGGTGGCATGACGGCCCGTTGTGATTGATTCAGTTTTTAAAAGTTGAAATAACAGGAGACAAAACATGAAAAAAAGAAACATGCTTAAAACACTGGGTGTTGCCGCAACATTGGCTGTGATGAGTTTCAGTGCATTTGCACAAACACCTTCCAAACCCGTTCGAATCATTGTGGCCTTTGCGGCGGGCGGTCCCGTCGACGCCATGGCCAGAACTCTGGTCGAGCCCTTAGGCCGGGCATTGGGAAAAACAGTGATTGTTGAAAACAAACCGGGTGCAAGTGGCGCCATTGGTGCCAACGAAGTTTTGAAGTCTGAGGCCGATGGTTCAACCCTTTGGCTGACAAGTGTGGGCGCTGCAGCCATCAACCCTGCGTTGTTTCCTAAGCTCTCTTACAACATGCAAAAAGACTTTGCGCCGGTCTCCTTGGCGGCCAACAATGTGGAGGTGTTTGTTGTCAACGTCAACAATCCAGCAAAAGATGCCGTTGAATTGATGGCCGCTGCAAAAGCCAAAAAAGAGCCAATGGCAATTGCCTCATCAGGCAAAGGCAGCATTCCGCATTTGGCTTTGTTGCAGTTGGAGTATTCCACCGGCATTGACATGCTTCATGTCCCCTACAACGGCATGGCGCCGGCATTGAACGATTTGTTGGGTGGGCAAGTGGTTGGTTTCTTTGCCGATGTGCCTGCAGTCATGGCGCAAATCAAAGGCGGCAAACTTCGCGCTTTGGGCATGGCATCTAAAACCCGCCATCCTTTGTTGCAAGATGTGAAGACGTTTGAAGAACAAGGCTTTAAGTCTGTGGACACCAACAATTGGTACGGATTTTTTGTGTCTTCCAAGACTTCGCCCGACATGATCAAGACTTTGAACAGGGCCATTCAACAAGCAGTTGCCGATCCTGCGGCCAATGCAAAATTGACACAATCGGGTGCAGAACCTAAGTCGACCACACCCGAAGAGTTGGGGGCCATTTTGGCGGCAGACACAGACAAGTGGGCTCGCCTAATCAAAGCCAGAAACATCACGGCTGACTGATGTGCAGCGATCACATTCGCGTTCCTTTGGTGGTGGGTGGAACGCGACCCGAACTTAAAGAGATTGAAGAGCGCATCCTCAAAGAGCGCGGCCGAATCTCTTTGCTCTACCAAGTCCTGCTCAACAGTGCGCCAATTGCGCAGGGCTGGGAGGCCATGCTCACAGCAGTTCGCAATAAATCTTCAGTGCCTGCAGACTTGCGTGAATTGATGATTTTGCGTGTGGCGGTTTTGAACAAGGCCAGTTTTGAGTTTGAGGCGCACATACCGCATGCCTTGAAGGCAGGTGTACCGCAAGAAAAAATTGATGCTCTTCGCAGCTTAACGCTTTCAAATCTTTTGACAGATGAAGAAATATTAGTGTTGCAAATGACCGATCACATGACACGTGATGTCGAAGTGCCAGCCGAGTTGATGGTCAAAATAACGCAACAGTACTCAGCAGAAAAAGTGGTTGAATTGGTGGCCACGGTTGCAGCCTACAACATGGTTTCGCGCTTTTTGGTAGCGCTGAACATTGTTCATTAAAGGGAACTGAGATGATTGCAAGCCACCTGTTGGAACGATCAGGCAACTTCTTGGAAACCCCTGAATTCAAGCAATCTTCCGCTCATTTAACTTGGTGGAAGGCTGTTGATCAAGTTTTATTTCGTGCCTATTGGTACTCAGAATTACCGCCTCAACTTGAAGCGACACCTTTGCAATTGTTGTTGGACTTGAAGGGCGTCAGCTATCAAACCACAGGGCAGTTTCATTACGTGGTGGAAACGGATGTGAAACCTGAACACGAGGAGGAAATGAATGCCTGGTACAACACAGAGCATTTGATCGGCCTGTCACAAGTCCCTGGCGTCATCTCTGCAACAAGGTATCTGCGTTTATCAGGTGGACCCCGCTTTGTCGCTTGTTACGAATTGGAGTCACCCCTTATTTTGGAGAGCAAGGAATGGCTGGCTGTGCGGCACACGGCTTGGAGTTCGAGAGTCAGGCCGATGTTTTTCAATACCTTCCGACAACATTTTGTCCGTCTCTCCTAATTTTGTAAGCGCTACTTTTCAATGATTAACAAAATCGCAGACTCCATTGCGGAAGCCGTGGCAGATACGCAAGATGGTGCCACTGTTCTAATTGGTGGCTTTGGCACAGCCGGAATTCCGGGTGAGT
>JBIKJX010000261.1:0-3473 GCA_044360785.1 Limnohabitans sp. | reverse complement strand
GCCTTGAACCATGACAGCGTTCATGGCACCTTCTACATTGGCAATGAGGCGTTGTGTTGGAACCAAACTCGGATGCACACGCAATTCAATGCCTGTTGCAGTGCGCTTTGTAATTCCCAAAAGTTTGATTCTGTAGCCCAATTGCTCGGCGTACTTGATGTCGGCAGCACCCAGCTTGGTAATGCCTTCCACATAAGCCTTGTCAAACTGAACAGGGATGCCAAACGCCAGTGCGCTCATGAGGGTTGCTTTGTGGGCTGCGTCGACACCCTCGATGTCGAAGGTTGGGTCAGCCTCTGCATATCCCAAGCGCTGAGCTTCTTTCAGGACAACATCAAAGTCGAGCCCTTTGTCGCGCATCTCAGACAAAATGAAGTTGGTCGTGCCATTGATGATGCCTGCAACCCATTGGATGCTGTTGGCAGTCAAACCTTCTCGCAATGCTTTGATGATGGGAATACCACCCGCCACAGCGGCTTCAAATGCAACCATCACACCTTTGGCATGCGCTGCTGCAAAAATTTCGGTGCCATGGACTGCCAACAAGGCTTTGTTGGCGGTGACGACGTGCTTGCCAGCAGCAATCGCTTCCAGGACCAACGCTTTGGCAATCCCATAGCCCCCAATCAACTCAACCACAATGTCGATGTCGGGGTTGGCAATGATCTCTCGCGCATCGCTGACCACTTTGACCTGAGGTCCGGCCATGGCTTGCGCTTTGGCCTTGTCAAGGTCGGCCACCATGCTAATTTCAATGCCACGACCAGCACGTCGTTTGATTTCTGATTGATTTCTTTGCAGCACGTTGAAAGTGCCACTGCCCACGGTTCCCATGCCCATGAGGCCAACTTGAATCGGTTTCATCTTTTCCTTCTCTTACACCGCTGTACCAAAGCGACGACGCGCTTTCTCTAAAAACTTGGCCATTCTTTCGATCGCTTCACGCAAATCGTCCAGATGAGGCAAGAACACAATTCTGAAATGATCAGGCGCATTCCAATTGAAGCCCGTCCCTTGAACCAACATGACCTTGGTTTCTTGCAACATTTCTAGAAAAAATTGCTGGTCATCTTGAATGGGATAAATTTTGGGATCTAGCCTTGGGAACATGTAAAGCGCAGCACTTGGCTTGACACAAGAAACACCTGGAATAGCGCAGATGAGTTCGTAGGCTAAATCTCGTTGCTTGCGCAAACGACCGCCTTCATTGACCAATTCATTGATACTTTGGTGACCGCCCAAGGCAGTTTGAATGGCCCACTGTCCTGGCACATTGGCGCAAAGGCGCATGTTAGACAACATGTTCAAGCCTTCAATGTAATCTTTTGCGGGCAACTTATCGCCGCTCACAATCAGCCATCCAGCACGGTAGCCACAGGATCTGTAACTTTTGGACAGCGAATTGAATGTCAACGTTAGGACATCTTGGCTCAAACTTGCAATGGGTGTGTGTTTGACGCCGTCGTACAAAACTTTGTCATACACCTCATCGGCAAAAATTACCAAGCCATGGTCTCTTGCAATGTTGACGATGGCTTTGAGCATGTCATCAGAATACAAAGCCCCTGTTGGATTGTTTGGATTGATGACAACAATGCCCTTGGTCTTGGGTGTGATTTTGGCGCGGATATCGTCCAAATCGGGCATCCAACCCTTAGATTCATCGCAGATGTAATGAACCGGTGTACCACCAGACAAACTGGCTGCCGCAGTCCACAAGGGGTAGTCTGGCGCGGGCAATAACAACTCATCCCCGTTGTCAAGCAGTGCATTGGTGGCCATGACAATGAGTTCGCTTGCACCATTTCCCAGATAGATGTCTTCCAGTGTGACGCCTTTGATGCCCTGCTTTTGCGTCTCGTGCATGACCGCTTTGCGTGCTCCAAAGATGCCTTTGCTGTCTGAATAGCCTGCCGAGTTAGGCAAGTTGCGTATCATGTCTTGTTGAATTTCCTCAGGCGCATCAAAGCCAAACACCGCCAAGTTACCGATGTTGAGCTTGATGATTTTGTGACCCTCTTCCTCCATTTGTCGCGCTCGGTCCATGATGGGGCCGCGAATGTCGTAACAAACGTTGGAAAGTTTGGCTGATTTATGAATTGTTTTCAAAATCCCTCCGAGGGTGAGTGGCGCTGGGGAAAACCTATAATTTGAACACATAACTGGCCCATTTTTTAATACTTAGCACTATGAAACTCCACCCCGACGCCAGCAATGCTTTCGCCATCCAAAGTTATGGTTCAGATGGCGTGGTGGTCAATGGCCAATTGCAGGCACTGCCTTTGGTTTTGTGTGCTGTTCAAGGCACCAAAACATGGTCTGCAAACAGCTTTGAAAGCCTGACTCAAGCCAATTTCGACGAACTTTTGCCCTACGAGCCCGAGTTGGTCATTTTTGGGAGCGGCAACCGAATCAAGTTCCCTCCACCACGTTTGCTTCAGGGCTTGATTCACAAGGGAATTGGTGTCGACACCATGGACAACGGGGCCGCCTGCCGGACTTTCAACGTCCTGGCCGGTGAGGGTCGCCGAGTTCTGATGGTTCTATTGCCTCTGGCTTAGGATTTACAAAGTGTTTTGGGCACAGCTGAAAACCCTTCAGGTTTCAGGATAAAATACCCGATTGCCGTCAGGTGGGCTTGCTAGCGCAGTTCACAACATAAGCGGTTCATTTCTGTCACGTGAGATAAGTTCTATGGCGATCGTTGTTAATAAACCCCTCCCTGAATTTGAAGCAAACGCAACAAGCGGAGTTAAGGTTTCAAACACATCACACAATGGCAAAATCATGATTCTGTACTTCTACCCGAAGGACAATACGCCAGGTTGCACCACAGAAGCCATGCAATTCAGAGACAAATACAAAGACTTTGCCAAAGCGGGTGCAACAGTTTTTGGTGTTTCGCGCGACAACATGAAGTCCCATGACGATTTCAAAGCCAAGCTCGAACTACCCTTTGAGTTGATTGCAGACACGGAAGAAAAAATGTGTCACATGTTTGGTGTTGTCAAAAACAAAATCATGTACGGCAAAAAAGTCAAAGGCATCGAGCGCAGCACTTTCCTGATTGGCCCTGACGGCCTGGTTAAAGAAGAGTGGCGCGGCCTCAAAGTGCCTGGTCACGTCGAAGATGTCCTCAAGGCTGTAAAGGCTCTCAAAAAAGCCGCATAATGGCATCATGCAGTTAAAAAACAGCCCCTTTTTTATTGCCCCTATAAATCAAGCCGCCTCGGTCTCAAGGCGGCTTTTTCTTTGCTCCAAAGTTATTTCTATCCCATCTGAGGCCACGATCTATGCCATTGCCACCCGCCCCTACGCAGCGCGCTTCGCTAATTGCCAACCAAAGCAGCGCCAAATCACAAAAAGGCACTAGCGTTTCGTCCCCGACCAAAGTCATCGAACCTGCGCCCAAAAAATCTTCTCTGAAGGTTCAAGAGGCATTCTCAGAAACCAATACAGCGACATCGACTGAG
>JBIKJX010000022.1:0-12515 GCA_044360785.1 Limnohabitans sp. | reverse complement strand
TTATTTTGGTGCGGTAGGTTGGCCAGACAAGATTGCAGACCATGTGTCGCTTTGGGGCTCCTTGCTGCTGTTTCGCCGTGAGTTTGATCAATACATCAATTTACGTCCCGCTCGTTTAATGCCGGGCATCATTGCACCGGTTGTGCGCCGGGATGGCAGTCCCCGCCAACCCGGTGAGATTGACATGTACATCGTGCGAGAAAATACAGAAGGAGAATACTCCAGCATTGGTGGGCGCATGTACCCTGGTACAGACAGAGAAATTGTCATGCAAGAAACGGTCATGTCGCGCATTGGTGTCGACCGTGTTTTGAAGTTTGCTTTCGAGCTGGCCCAGTCGCGACCTAAAAAACATTTGACAAGTGCCACCAAGTCAAATGGCATTGCCATCACCATGCCTTATTGGGATGAACGCGTGGTGGAAATGTCGAAAAATTATCCAGGCATCCATGTCGATAAGTTTCACATCGATATCTTGACGGCGCATTTTGTCCAGCGCCCAGATTTCTTTGATGTGGTCGTGGCCAGTAATTTGTTTGGCGATATCCTGTCCGACTTGGGGCCCGCCTGCACAGGCACCATTGGCATTGCCCCGAGTGCCAATCTGAACCCTGACCGAAAATATCCCTCACTGTTTGAACCCGTTCATGGATCGGCCCCCGACATTGCGGGCAAAAATATTGCCAATCCTATTGGTCAAATTTGGTGTGGTGCCATGATGCTTGAATTCTTAGGCTGCAAGCCTGCACACGATGCTGTACTCCATGCCATTGAAAAAACATTGGCGCCTCAAAGTGGTGCCCCGCGTACAGCGGACATAGGGGGTTCTGCTAATACGCAAGATGTTGGCAAAGCCATCGCTGCTGCTTTATGAGAACTAATTTAATCAAGATTCGTCAATCTATAAATTTTTTTTAAGTCAACCCCTCACTGACATTCAGTTTGCGTCTAGAATTCATTTCGCTTAGCGGTTTCTAGACTGAAAATCATTTGACAGGCGCGTTTTGTCTGGCTAAATTCAAGTTGGCAAACGCTTTGCGTAGACAAACAATTTTGTGAACTTATCTGCAAAATTGTTTGTCTTGAAGTTTTAAACTTCAACCGAAAATTTTTAACTTGCGATCACTCAAATTTTTGAGTGGTCCATTTTTTTCTAAGGCTCTTTGTATGAACAAAACAGAATTGATCGAGCACATTGCTAAACAAGCAGACATCTCCAAAGCTGCTGCTGGCCGCGCATTGGAAGCCACCATCGGCGCCGTTCGCACCACATTGAAAAAGGGTGGCACAGTCGCCCTCGTTGGCTTTGGTACTTTTGCTGTGACCAAACGCGCTGCGCGCACAGGTCGTAACCCACGCACTGGTGCTGCAATCAAGATCAAATCTGCCAAGGTGCCTAAGTTCCGTCCAGGTAAGGCCTTGAAAGACGCCTTGAATTAATCTTTGATTAAGGGGGGTGATTAGCTCAGTTGGTAGAGCGGCGCCCTTACAAGGCGTAGGTCGGCGGTTCGACCCCGTCATCACCCACCACCCCCAAACAGAGGCGAACACAATGTTCGCCTTTTGTCTTTTTGAGACATTTACAGCGTCACTAAACAGAGAGTTCTCACATGTTTGATTTTGTCCGTAACAACACCAAGATCATGATGGGCATTTTGTTCTTGCTCATCATCCCGTCCTTCGTGCTGTTTGGTTTGGAAGGCTACAGCGGTTTCAAGGACCAAGGTGCGACAGTGGCCAAGGTCAATGGCAACAAAATCAGCCAAGGGGATTGGGATGCGGCACACAAACGCGAAGTTGATCGCATTCGTGCTTCGATGCCCAACATCGATGTCAAAGTGTTTGACACACCCGAAGCCAAATATGCAACCTTAGAGCGCTTGGTTCGCGATCAAGTGGTCGCTGCTGCTGCGCAAAAGTTGCAATTGGTCGCCAGCGACACAAAATTAGCGCGTGAGTTGCAATCAATTCCTGCCATTGCGGCCCTGCGTTTGCCCGATGGCAAGTTGGACATGGAGCGCTACAAACAACTGGCCGCTTCGCAAGGCATGACACCAGAAATGTTTGAAATGCAAATGCGTGCAGACATTTCAAACCAACAGGTCATTCAAGGCGTCCAAGGATCGGCATTTGCCACCTTGGCCCAAACGCAAACTGCCATGAATGCCTTCATGCAGCGACGTGAAGTGCAAATTGTTAATTTTCCTGCCGCAGACTTTTTAAGCAAGGTGAATGTCGGTGAAGCCGACTTGCAGGCTTATTACGACAAGAATGCCAGCAAATTTCAATCCGCAGAATCGGCTGACATTGAATATGTGGTTCTAGACATCGAAAGTCTGCGTCAAACCATCGTCCTTAACGAGCAAGATTTAAAGTCTTATTACGAACAAAACCTGCAGCGTTTGTCCAGCAAAGAAGAGCGTCGCGCTAGCCACATTCTGATTACGGCCGCCAAGGATGCACCGGAAGCTGAAAAGAAAGCAGCGCGTGCCAAAGCCGAAGATTTGCTCAAAGCGGTGAAAGCCAAGCCTGCAAGCTTTGCAGAAGTGGCCAGAAAAAATTCACAAGATCCAGGTTCTGCTGTTAAGGGCGGCGACTTAGATTTCTTTGGCCGTGGTGCCATGGTCAAAGTCTTCGAAGATGCCGCTTTCAGTTTGAAAAAATCTGAGATCAGCGACGTCGTTGAATCTGAATTTGGCTATCACATCATTCAATTGACCGACATCAAAGCGCCCAAAGCGCAAAGCTTTGAAGCGTTGCGTCCTTCGTTGGAAGCTGACTTGAAAAAGCAACAAGCGCAACGCAAATTTGCAGAAATGGCTGAAACTTTTTCCAATACTGTTTACGAGCAGTCTGACAGTTTGAAGCCTGTTGCCGAAAAGTTAAAGCTGAGTGTTCAAAAAGCCAGCAAAGTGTCACGAAATGCTGAATCACAAAATCCACAAAGCAAAAATTTCTTGAGCAACCCAGCCTTGTTACAAGCGCTTTTCAGTGAAGCATCTCTGCAAAAACAACGGAACACTGAGGCCATTGAGATCGCACCCAACACCTTGGTCTCTGCGCGAGTGGTGAAGCATCAGCCCGCTGCAACCTTGGCCTTAACGGAAGTGAAAGACCTGGTGAAGCGCAACTTGACGCAAGAGAAGGCGGCAGAAATGGCCAAGTTGCAAGGCGAGCAAAAATTGGCCAATTTAAAAACAAGTGCAGAGGGTTTGCCTAACGCAATCGTGTTGTCTCGAGAGAAAACTCAAAGACAGTTACCTCAGGTGGTTGAAGCCGTTCTGAAAGCTGACCCTAATAAATTGCCAGCGGTCAGTGGTGTCGATTTGGGTGCCCAGGGCTTTGCTGTGATTCGGGTGACCAAGGTCTTGCCACCCGAGGACAATCAAGCCTTGATGAAGCAAGCACAACAACAATTCACACAGCTCTGGGGCGCAGCTGAAACTTTGGCTTACTTGGCGGAATTGAAATCGGTCATGAAGGCTGAGATTTTGGTCGCTAAACCCGCGGTGGAGAAAGCCAAAACACCCGCTTGACGGCCAGAGGGCTTAATTCTTTCGGCTATAATTTTGTTTTTACGGTGGCTGTAGCTCAGTTGGTAGAGTCCAGGATTGTGATTCCTGTTGTCGTGGGTTCGAGCCCCATCAGCCACCCCAAAAATTCAAAGGGTTTACAAGATTTCTTGTAAACCCTTTTTCGTTTCTTTCTGAAAAAGGTTTGAACATCATGGCGACTTCAAGATCTAAAAAGACTTCGAAACAACTCACCGTTGAGTTGATGTGGCAACTGCAACGTCTGGGTGCACCCAGCATCAGCCCAGATGGTGCCCAAGCAGTGTGTGCAGTTGCGCAGCCTTCGGTCAAAGAAAACAAAATTCAAAGTGCCATTTGGTTGCTTTCAACTTTGGGAGGGCAGCCCCGTCAACTGACGCAATGCGGTGAGAAAGACGGTCGTCCCCAGTTTTCACCGAATGGTGAGTGGGTTGCCTTTGTGGCCATGCGTGAACAAAATGGCAAAAAAGATGATGAGCCGCAGTTGTATTTGATACCCCCTGACGGTGGTGAGGCTCAACGCGCCGCGGAAGTGGCCACGGGCGTGGTTGATTTCAAATGGTTTCCTGACAGCAAACGAATTGCATTGATCTCTTGGGTTTGGCCCAAGCTCAAAGGGCACACGGCACAGGCCGAGCAGCTCAAAGCAAGCAAAGCACGCAAAGACACTGCCTACGCCACAGAAGACGCTGTCTATCGGCATTGGGATCACAACCTGCCCATGAACCGAGTTCCCCACATTCTGATGCTAGACATTGCCTCGGGTCGTGTGACTGATTTGCTTGAAGGGAGTGGCTATGAGCTGCCTCGCCGTGAACCTAGCGCCAATGAGTTTGCAATTTCTCCAGATGGCCAATCGATTTGCTTTGTGCACGATCCGGACAAAGCTAAGAATCCAGCGCCCCGCATGGCGCTTGCAGAAATTGAACTCAAGGGCTCGCGTGTTGTCGCAGTTCGCGATTTGGTGAAAAACAAAGATTGGGATTTTGCGGGGCCATCTTATAGCCCAACAGGCGACCAGTTGGCGTTCTTGGCATCGCATCAGTCACTCAAGCACACACAACCCTCCCACCTTGCCTTGCTTGAAATGCAGCCTCTAAAGGCTACGTCATCAAAGACGCCACGCGCAGCATGGAAAACCATCAGTGCCCATTGGGACCGCGAGCCTCAAGTCCCGCTCAAATGGAGTGAAGACGGTTCTGCTTTGTTGTGCAAGGCCGAAGATCAGGGCCGCCAACATGTGTGGCGTTTTGACCTTGCCACGGCCCAAGCCACGGTTGTTGCAGAAGGGGGGACGGTGCATGCGTTTGACGAAGCTGCGGGTCAATTGGTGACCTTGATGGACCGTGCCATTCATCCAGGCCGCATCCATGTGATGAAGGTCAATGAAGCGGGCCAAGCGACTTCAAAAGACAACAAACGCATTGAACATTTCAATGACGACTTACTCGAAGGCATTCCTCTGGGCAGTACCGAAGAACATTGGTTCAAAGGTGCGCAGGGCGACGATGTACAGGTTTGGTTGCACTTCCCACCTGGTTTTAACAAAGCCAAAAAATATCCCTTGCTACACACCATTCACGGTGGCCCTCACACAGGTCCTGGCGATGTCTGGCATTGGCGTTGGAACTACCATGTGTTTGCTGCGCAAGGCTACGTTGTGGCCAACGTCAATTACCACGGTTCCTCAGGTTTCGGTTTGAAGTTTCTCGATTCAATCACACACAAGTGGGGAGAATTGGAATTGCAAGACATGGAGGCCTGCACCGATTGGCTGCGCAAGAAAACATGGATCGACAAAGGTCGTGTGTTTGCCACGGGCGGTAGTTATGGAGGTTACATGGTGGCATGGATGAATGCACACGTGAAACCAGGCAAGTACCAAGCCTATGTCTGCCATGCCGGCTGTTATGACTGGGTTGGCATGTTCTCAGACGATGCCTATGGATGGCATGCGCAAGAGTTGGGTGGTTGGTATTGGAATGACATGCAGAAAGTTCATTCGCAAAGTCCACATGCTTTTGCAGCCAACATGAAAACACCTACGTTGGTCATTCACGGCGCCAAAGACTATCGAGTCCCTGACTCGCAGGGCCTGGCCTACTACAACACCTTGAAAGCCAAGGGCGTTGACGCACGCTTACTTTGGTACCCTGATGAAAATCATTGGATTTTGAAGCCTGCCAATAACGTGATTTGGTATCACGAATTTTTTGACTGGATCCAGCGCCATGATCCAGCACTGAAGAAGAAATGATTTTGAGTGGGCTGGCCCCACTCAAGTCATGACGCTCAGTTGACCATCACCAGTTTGCCCATCACGCCGCGCGACCCCATGTGCGCATAAGCTGCCTTGAGTTCACTCATGGGCATGGTGCGGTCAATGACGGGTTTGACTTTGCCTTGGGCGTACCATTTGGCTAATTCGGCCATCATGGCGGCATTGGCTTGGGGTTCGCGTCTGGCAAAGTCGCCCCAGAAAACGCCCACAATCGATGCGCCTTTGAGCAGCGCCAAATTGAAGGGCAGTGCTGGGATAGGACCCGATGCAAAGCCGACCACCAAATAACGACCACGCCATGCAATGGAGCGGAAGGCTGGTTCGGCAAAATCGCCACCGACCGGGTCATAAATGACATCAGGACCTTTTCCTTCAGTCAGGACTTTTAAAACCTCACGCATGTTTTGCGTGGTGTAGTTGATGGTTTCATCCGCCCCCAATGTTTTGCAGAGCGCGCATTTTTCGTCTGTGGAGGCCGCGGCAATGACGCGGGCGCCTGCAGCTTTTGCAATTTGTATGGCAGCGGTACCAACACCACCGGCTGCGCCCAAAATAAACACGGTTTCGCCCGCTTGGAGGGCGGCACGGTCTATCAAGGCGTGGTGGGACGTTGCATAAATCATGATGAAGGCCGCAGCATCAACGGCTGGAAAGCCAGGGGGCAAAGGCATGCACAATTTGGCTGGGGCCAATGTGTGGGTGCCAAAGCCGCCTGTACCAGACAAACAAGCCACAGACTGACCCACTTTGAGATCGGTCACGCCTTCACCAACGGCCTCAATCACGCCTGCATATTCTGAACCTGGCACAAAGGGCAGATCCGGTTTCATTTGGTATTTGTTTTGAACAATCAGTAAATCTGGGAAGTTCAGACTGGCCGCTTCGATGCGAACCAAAACCTGCCCTTTTTGGGGTGTGGAGGTTGGAATTTCCTTCCAATTGAGAGCCTCGACACCAATGGGGTTTTCACATAGCCAAGCGTGCACAAAAATCTCCTCAAAATACGACAGATCGTTTGAATATAAAGGCCTTAGTCGCCCTCAGGATGTCTCGGTAGCGACCTACAATTAGCGACAAGGACATCCCCATGAAAATTTTAATTTCCAACGACGACGGTTACCGCGCAGAAGGCATTGTGGCGCTTTACCACGCCCTCAAGCAAGTCGCAGATGTTGAAGTCGTTGCGCCAGAGCATAACAACAGCGCTAAATCCAATGCGCTCACTTTGCATTCACCTTTGTATGTGAGGCAAGGTGAGAACGGTTTCAGATACGTCAATGGCACACCGGCAGACTGTGTTCACATTGCCCTCACTGGCTTGTTGGGTTATCGGCCCGATTTGGTGGTTTCTGGCATCAACAACGGTGCCAATATGGGTGACGATACGCTTTACTCAGGCACCGTAGGTGCTGCCATGGAAGGCTATTTGTTTGGCATTCCAGCCTTGGCTTTTTCTCAAACTGAAAAAGGCTGGGCGCATTTGGATAAAGCCGCCGAATTCGCGAAAAATATGGTGGCGCAATTTGAAGCGGCGCAGTTGATTGGTAAATCGCCTTGGTTGCTGAACGTCAATATTCCCAATCAATCGGCAAATTTCAAGGCCGCAACCTTGTGCCGTTTGGGCAGGCGCCATGCCGCAGAGCCTGTCATTACCCAAATGAGCCCGCGTGGCGAAACCATGTATTGGATCGGCAACGCAGGCGAAGCCATGGACGATGGTGAGGGCACCGATTTCCATGCGGCCAAAAATGGTCATGTCACCATCACCCCCCTGAAGGTCGATCTCACAGACCACGACAACGCGGGTTTTTGGGCGCAAAATTTGAGCAAACTCCAAGTGTGGGAGGGCTGATGGCGCAAAGGCCCAGTTTCCCGATCAAGCTTGACAGCAAGACGGCAGTAAAGCCTGCCAAATCTGCCGTGATGCCATCGGTTGCCATCAACCCGCAAGGTTTAGGCTTGGACTCTAGCGCTGTGCGTCAGCGTATGGTTCAAAAATTGGCTGCGCAGGGCCTGAAAGATCCGATGGTCTTGCATGCAATGGGCACAGTTGAGCGCCATCGCTTTGTAGAAAGCGCACTGGTCAATCAAGCTTACGAAGACACCAGTCTCCCCATTGGCTTAGGACAAACCATTTCCAAGCCCAATGTCGTCGCGCGCATGATTGAGTTGTTGCGAGAGGGAACCACGGACAAACTCGGGCGAGTTTTAGAAATTGGAACGGGCTGTGGTTATCAAGCTGCAGTTTTGAGCCACGTCGCCACCGAGGTTTACAGCATGGAACGCCTCAAAGGTTTGCACGAAAAAGCGCGTGCCAATTTGCGGCATTTCCGTCTGCCCAATGTGCATCTTCTGTTTGGCGATGGCATGTTAGGTTATCCCAAAGGTGCGCCGTATGCTGCCATCATCTCAGCAGCTGGCGGCGAAAATTTACCTCAAGCTTGGCTTGACCAATTGGCAGTCGGTGGCAGGTTGGTCGCGCCTACGGTCACGGCCAATGGACAACAAGCTTTGATGGTGGTCGATAAAACGGCCCAGGGCTATAAGCAAAATGTCCTCGAAGCGGTTCACTTTGTCCCTTTAAAATCGGGTATCTCCTGAAGGATTCGGAATGAAACGATTGGACCCCCGTCTTGGTTTGACGGTTCTTTGTCTTGTGGCAACTTGTGCATTGGTGGCTTGTAGCACCAAGCCGCGTGGCCCTATTCCAATTGAAGACCGAGTAGCCGGTCAAAATCCAGTTCGTACGCAGCAACAAAGCCAAGTTCAAAGACCAAGCAGCCCTGTGGCTGTTAGCTCGCCCATCTCCATGGGAAGCACAATGCCTGGTGCTGAAAATGCTGGAAAACCGGGTTATTACGCCGTACGTTCGGGTGACACGCTCACCAAAATTGCACTTGAGCATGGCCAAGCATGGCGCGACATTGCCAAATGGAATGGTCTAGACAATCCCAATTTGATTGAAGTGGATCAAGTATTGCGCGTGGTGCCGCCTTCCATGGATGCAGCCAACAGGGCGGCCGCGGCCAAGCCCGCCGCAACTTCCACCACCAATCCTGCTAGCAACCCCGCCAGCAGCCCCGCTACCAATGCCGTCACGAATCCCGTCACGAATCCAAATGTCAATGCAGCACCTGCTGCTGCGCCTTTGAATGCCGCGACCAACGATGACAACTTGGTCTTTGCATGGCCGCACCCTGGACAGGTTTTGTCTGGGTTTGATGAAACCAAAAACAAGGGACTCGACTTTGCGGGTAAAGCAGGCGACCCAGTGTTGGCCGCTGCGGATGGCAAAGTTGTTTACGCAGGGTCTGGCCTCAGGGGCTATGGCAATTTGGTCATCCTGAAGCACAACAACACGTACCTCACTGCCTATGCGCACAACCAAACTTTGTTGGTCAAAGAAGATCAAACGGTTCAAAAGGGACAACGCATTGCAGAGATGGGCAGTTCCGATGCTGATCGTGTGAAGTTGCATTTTGAAATTCGCAAACAAGGCAAGCCTGTTGATCCCGCCAAATTATTGCCCGCTCGTCCATGAGTAAACAGAACGACACCACGCGAGAAGAACAAACACAAGAAATCATCCTTGGACGTTCTGACTTACCAACCGGATGGCTGCACATTGATGCCCTCGACATGGATGCCCAAGGCATTGCCAGAAGACCCGATGGCAAGGTTGTTTTTGTAGAGGGAGCGTTGCCCTTTGAGATGGTGTCTGTCAATGTGCACCGAAAGAAAAACAATTGGGAGGCGGGCGTTGTCACACACGTTCACCGCGAATCATCACAACGCGTCAAACCCGGTTGCCCACACTTTGGGTTGCATGCAGGCGCGTGTGGTGGTTGCAAGATGCAGCACTTAGAAGCCAGTGCGCAAGTTGCAATCAAGCAACGTGTACTCGAAGACAATTTGTGGCACTTGGGTAAAGTCAAACCAGAAAATTTATTGCGTCCCATGGAAGGCCCAAGTTGGGGCTATCGATACCGTGCGCGCATGTCGGTTCGCTATGTGCACAAAAAAGGCGAAGTGCTGATTGGTTTTCACGAGCGCAAAAGTCGCTATGTGGCCGACATCAAAACATGCCGTGTCTTGCCGCCCAATGTCAGCGGCATGCTGATGGCACTTCGCGAACTGATCTTTGGCATGGATGCCCGTGAGACAGTACCGCAAATTGAATTGGCTCAAGGCGATTCAGTGACTGCTTTGGTTCTGAGGCATTTGGAGCCCTTAAGTCCGGCCGATCAAGATCGGCTTCGAGCATTTGCGCAGCTTCATGGCGTGCAATGGTGGTTGCAAATCAAAGGCCCCGATACCGTCAAGTTGATGGACGAGGACGGCCCAGTGCTGTCGTATGACCTCCCGGACTTTGGCGTGCACATGCCCTTCAAGCCGACCGATTTCACGCAGGTGAATCCGCACATTAATCGCGTCTTGGTCACACGTGCTTTGCGCTTGCTCAAGCCCGAGGCCAACGAGCGTGTGATCGATTGGTTTTGCGGTTTAGGTAACTTCACTTTGCCCATCGCCACCCTGGCCAAGGAAGTGGTGGGCATCGAAGGTTCTGAAACATTGGTGGCTCGATCTCGCGACAACTTTACGCACAATCAAGCACGCCGTGGCGAGGGCAAGCTTTTAGCACCCACCACCTTCATTGCGAGAAATTTATTTGAGATGACGCCTGAAATGCTGATGGCCGATGGCATTGCAGACAAGTGGTTGATTGACCCGCCAAGAGAGGGTGCCTTTGCTTTGGCCAAATCGATGGCTGAATTGCATGAAAACGCTGAACTTCGAGGTACCTGGACGTTTCCTAAACGCATTGTGTATGTCAGCTGTAACCCAGCCACCTTGGCCCGAGATGCTGGCCTCTTGGTTCACAGGGCGGGCTACCGTTGTCTAAGTGCAGGTGTGGTCAATATGTTTGCGCACACCGCCCATGTCGAGAGCATGGCTGTGTTTGAGCGCATCGAATCCGCATAAAAAAAGCACCTGAGTTTTTCAACTCAGATGCTTTGGGGTGTGCTGAAGCAGCAGAATTATTCGCGGTCACCGCCCATGATGCCCAACAAAGCCAACAAGCTTTGGAACACATTGAACAGGTCCATGTACAGCATGAGTGTGGCGCTGATGTAGTTGGTTTCGCCGCCATCCAAAATTTGTTTCAGGTCATACAGCATGTAAGCACTGAAAATGCCGATGGCTGCCACGGACAAAGCCATCATGCCGGCTGTAGAGCCTACAAACACATTGACGATGCCGCCCACCATCAGGACCAAAGCACCAACAAACAGCCATTTGCCCATGCCGGACAAGTCGCGTTTGATGACGCTGGCCAAGCTGGCCATGACAGCAAATACGCCCGCTGTACCTGCGAAGGCGGTCATGATGAGGTCAGGGCCATTTTTAAAGCCCAAAACCATGGCGATTAAGCGTGACAGCATCAGGCCCATGAAGAAGGTAAAGGCCAACAAAACCAAAACGCCTGTGGAGGAGTGCTTGGTCTTTTCAATGGCGTACATAAAGCCAATGGCACCGCCGATGAACAGGATCAAGCCGAGACCGCCACCCATTTTTTGAGTGATGCCAGTTGAAACGCCTAACCAGGCGCCTAAAACGGTTGGCAATAGGCTGAGGGCCAACAACCAATAGGTGTTGCGCATGACCTTGTTGCGCTCAGCGGGCGTGCTGGCAACGCCACCCCAGCTGGGTTGTTGTACGGTTTGAAGATCGCTCATGTGTGAACTCCTGAAATAGCACCCGTTATCGGGTGGGCAAATTGTAGGGCTTGTAACCAGAAATACCCTATTTGCCAAACTTTTCAGGGTCTTTTGTGTAGTGACTTTGACGTCACTAATGAGATTTCTGGGCTGAGATATGCTTACGCTTTTTGATCGACGAGCCCCTCAATATGAAAACTCAAGCTATCCTCGAACTGTCAGACGTTCAAGCCATTGCCGCTGCCGCGCAAGCAGAAGCCCAAAAAAACAACTGGGCCGTTAGCATTGCCGTTGTGGATGCCGGTGGCCATTTGTTGCACTTCCAGCGTTTGGATGGCGCAGCACCTATTTCTTCACACATTGCACCCGCCAAAGCCAAAACAGCAGCGCTTGGCCAACGGGAAAGCAAAATTTATGAAGATGTCATCAATGGCGGTCGCTATTCCTTCTTGTCTGCACCCACCATTGAGGGCATGTTAGAAGGTGGTGTACCCATTATGAAAGACGGCGCATGCATTGGCGCCGTGGGCGTGAGTGGCGTTAAATCCACCGAAGATGCTCAGATTGCCAAGGCGGGCATTGCCGCCATTGGCCTCTGAGTTCTATCAAAGTTTGACTCAAACTTAATTCAATACAAATCCAGCACAGCACCTTTGCTGGCGCTGGATGCGTTGAAAGCAAACTTGGCTTGTACACCCCGTGTGTAGCGGGGTGTAGGTGCTTTCCAGTTTTCGCGGCGCTTGGCAATCTCTGCTTCTGGCACGTTCAATTCCAAGATCAATTTGTGCGCATCGATGGTGATCGAGTCACCTTCGTTCACGAACGCAATGGTGCCACCTGCTGCCGCTTCTGGCGCGACGTGTCCCACGACCATGCCCCATGTGCCGCCAGAGAAACGGCCATCGGTAATGAGGCCGACGCTTTCACCCAATCCTGCGCCGATAAGCGCCCCTGTGGGAGCCA
>JBIKJX010000021.1:0-12526 GCA_044360785.1 Limnohabitans sp. | reverse complement strand
TGCAGGTGTCCAAATGCCAATGCCGTAGCCTGTAAAGCCCATCAACAGGCCTGCAAAAGTGATGCGCATGAAGACTTTGGAAGCCCACAAACTTTTGAAAATATCGATCAATGATTCATTTTCAGAAGGTGCTTTGGCGACCTCGCCAGCCCACATGCCACGTTCCGGTTCGACCGCGGTATATCGCAGCATCACAGCCGCCAAAATTCCGGGAATGGCCATCCAAATGAAGGCGGCACGCCAGCCATGGTGTTGTGCAATCCAGCCGCCCAAAGTGAGCCCAAAAAGAATACCCAACTGCGGCCCTAGCCAATAAACGCCCATGGCACGACCGCGACGTTCGGGTGGGTAATGATCGGCAATCATGGACAAAGAAGGCGCGGTGCCTCCCGCTTCTCCGACGGCCACACCGACCCGCGCCAGTGCCAAGCTCCAATACCCCGTGGCCATGCCGCAAAGGGCTGTCATGGCACTCCATGCTGCGCAGCAATACGCCACAAAATTTCGGCGATTGGCGCGGTCGGCATAGCGACCAAAAGGAATGGCCAACACACTGTAAAACAAGGCAAACGTGAGGCCGCTCAACAAACCCATGGCCGTGTCAGAAACTTGAAACTCTTCTTTGATGGGTTGAATCAAAATGCCCATGATCTGCCGGTCGATGAAACTCATGGTGTAGACAAACAGAAGCACCAGCAAGGTGTAGTGGCTTCGAAGTCCGTAGGCAGACGTTTTCAAAATAGGGCCCTTCATTCAAAGTTGATCAAGGTCGATCAAGGTTGCACAGGATTTCGCGGAAGACCAAACTCTGGCCAGTGGCCTTGAATCCAAGTTTGGCAGTTGCCCCAACCCGTGGCGCCTGTGACAGGATCAACTACTTCGATGAGCGCATCTCTAAACTGGTTCATGCGCGCAACAGCCTCAGGGCTTGAACAATCGGCGCAGTACTCGCCTTCGATCAAGAGTTTGCCGCGCCATTCTCCGTGATAGTGCCCATCTAGCCCATGGTACAAACCAGCACCCAAATGAAAGCCGGTGTCGCCTAAAACTTTGATGGCCCATTGGCGCTGTTCGCCTTGGGCATTGGTGATGTTGAGATGGCCACCTTTTAAACGGCAATTGCGCGAGTCGAATTGCAACTGTGGCGAGAAGCCTTTGAGACCTTCACGCCGCGCATCGGGCCACTCAAAACCCCCTTGCAGTTTTTCATGGCGCCATCCCTCACCTGCATACAGCAAATAATAGAGATGAAAGCCGTAGTGACTGTTATCGGGTTTTTGAAACAACAAGGGCGACCAGATGGCCAAAATTTCTGGTGCAGCAGCATCGACCGGATCGGGTTGTAATCCACTCATGGGCAAGCCAACACCTGGCCGCAAGCCCCAAGAATGATCGCGTGTCATGACCCATTCATGGGGTGTCACTTCATGGCGCTGTCCCTCAACTTCAATCCAACCACTGGCCACACCAATTTGGTGATAACGAATTTGATTGGCACTGTGCCTGTAGCCGGTCAATGTTCTGCGGTCTTCTCGTTCTTCCGTGACACACGGCAGCACACCTTCTAGGACCAATTCAAACGCAATGGGCTGATGTTCATTGGCGTTCAGGGAAACCTTGATGGTTTGCAGTGGTTTGATGACCTCATAGCGGAGGGGGCCCACATCGATGCCATTGGGGTCGCTGTCGAGTGCTCGGCTGGCACGCACTGTCCATTGTTCAACACCACGTGAAACACCGCCATAGGCATCGACCACGTTGCGATTGACGTACTTGCCAAACCCAAAACCAATCGACAAACTGCCATCGCGTTTGGCCACCATGCCGCACACTTTTTCGGTCCAGTTCAAATCGCTCTGCTGCACGCTCGCATGCGTTTCTACCACTTGGTGATTGAAAAATTCATCGGCATGAACCAATGGGCCAATGGTGTTGCTCATGAACTTGTCCTTAAAAATGCAGGCGTTCGTCTAACAGTTCGACCAAGCGACTGCCGCCATTGCGCAGGTCCATTTCGGCTTCAACAGGCACCCAGCCACGCTCGGTAAAAATCCGGCCAATGCGCGTCATGATGATGGCAAACCGCCATGCAGAAAACACATCGTAGTAGGGCAAGTCTTCGGCGCTGAAGCCGCTGACTTTTTCCCAATGCGCAATGGTTTCTTCGCGGCTTGGAAGATGCGCCAATCGGGGTACACCATAGCCCGTACAAAGTGATTGGTCTAGCATCAACCACCAAGAGAGATCGTCAACTGGATTCGACAAAGCGGGGCGCTCCCAATCGAGCATGCCAGTCAATTGGCCATTTTGAAAAACACAGTTACCCAGTTTGGCATCGCCCCAACTCAAGCTCAAAGCGTTGGTGTTGGGTTGGTTCGCAACAAGCCAATTCAAACAGCGATCTAACAAAGCATAGTGTTTGCCTGAAAGTTGCTCACTCCATCGCAACATGTTTTTGTAATATTGAATTTGGTGTTCTAAAGCGGTCTGGCCTTGGGGTGGCAATAGGAATTGAAAGCCTGCCGATTGCCAATCCAGTTTGGCCAACTTGCCAAGTCCTTCAATGCCAGAAAACCAACATTGCTTGATCTCTTCTGGCTTTAAATCGTGAAACCAACCATCTAAGTGGTACAGCGGATTTTCGTTGGGTACCTGGCCTTCGATTCGTGACATGACAAAAAAGGGTGCGCCCAAAACCGATGGTTGCATTTCAAGCCCAAGCAAGCTGGGAACAGGCATACCGGCTTGCTTCAAAAGGTGCATGGTTTGGTATTGCGCCCGAACATTACAATCGGGAAATACGGCGGCACCTTCGGGTTGAATTCGAACCACAATGCCTGAAGGACCGTTGCCGTGATGCTGCGTTAATTCTCCAACCAGTGTGATGTTGGAGTAACCACCATTGGCGCTTTGAAGTGATTTGACTTGGTATTTTTCTGCGTGTTGACGCGCAAGCCAAGGGTTGATTTTTTCAAGCAAGGCCTGCATGTCGGTCATGTCAAATCAATCCTCTATGGGTGTTAACGATGGCTGTCCTAAAACCAAATCGGCGCCTTTGTCGCCGATGACCACCGATGTGGCGTTGGTGTTGCCACAAATGATATTGGGCATGATCGACGCATCAATGATTCGCAAGCCCTGAATGCCTCTGACTTTGAGATCGGGCGTGACCACTGCCATGGGGTCATCAGCGCGACCCATTTTGCAAGTGCCGATGGGGTGATAACCCGTGGTGACATGAGGCGCTAACCATTGCAACCATGCTTCGTCGGTTTGCACTTCGGGGCCAGGCCGAACTTCTGAGTCGACATACTGACTGAGCGCCGGCATGGTGGCCATGTTGCGTAAAAATCGCAAAGCCCAAAGCAATGCACGTCGATCACGTTCGTCGTCCAAATAATTCATGGTGATGCTTGGGTGCTCATGAATGTCTGGAAGCTTCAGTCGAATAGAACCTCTTGAAAACGGCCTAACTTGGTAGGGCGCCAAGGTCATTCCCTCAAATGTGTCGGGGATGGGCGGCTTGTTTTTGTCTTTTTGAGCTTCAGGATTGCCTGTAACCGGTAGGCCGAAAACTTGAATGTCGTTGTACACGAAGCTTGGGTCTGTTTTGAGATAACCACCAAACTCTGCAGGGGGGCTGGTCATCGGCCCCTTGTGAGTCAAAAGATATTGCAAGACCGAGCCAACCAGACCCATGCCTTGAAATCTGGCATTCATGCTCTTCACCCCTGGGCGCAATTTCCAAGACATGGGAACGCAGCAATGGTCTTGCAGATTGCTGCCCACTCCTGGCAGGTCAGCCACGACAGGAATGCCTTGTTCGCGCAAATGTTCTGCAGGCCCCATGCCAGACAGCATCATGAGCTGGGGGGAATGGATGGCGCCCGCACACAACAACACTTCTTTTTGTGCCTCGGCTGTTTGAACAGGGCCATCCCCTATTTGATATTGAATGCCAGTTGCGCGCGTGCCCTCCATGGTAATTTTTAAAACCATGGCCTGGGAGATGACGGTTAGGTTGCCGCGCTTCATGGCGGGCTCAAGTGCATTGACGGCAATGGAGGCCCGCTTACCCTTGTGCACATTCACTTGATAAGTGCCAACGCCCCGGGCCGTCCCATCATTGAAGTCATCTACTTTTTCTAATCCAGCCTGTTGGCCCGCTTCGATCATGGCGTAGGTTAGCGGGTGCACTGAGGGCAAATCTTCTGCATGAACAGGACCACCGCGACCGTGGTATTTGTTGTGGATGCGCGTCTGATTTTCTGTTCTGACAAAGTAGGGCAGCAGCTGATTCCAATTCCACCCTTCAGCACCCGCCGCTTCCCAATCTGCATAATCCTGGCGGTGACCACGGATGTAAATCATGCCGTTGATGGACGACGACCCCCCCAGTACTTTGCCTCGCGGCATCATGAGGCGCCTGCCACCGGCCCATTTTTCAGGCTCCGTCATGTGGCACCAAGAATGCTTTGCGCTGTAGGTCATGGCGCCCCAACCGGCGGGCATGCTCACCATCAAATCTCTTTTGTGGCTGGCGCCGCCCTCTAACAACAAAACGCGATGCTGCCCGTTTTCTGTCAGGCGCGCGGCCAATTGACCCCCCGCAGAACCAGAGCCCACAACGATGTAATCGAAGATTTGCTTGTCAGTCATTTTTATTTTGTTTTTGGTTCGGTTGTATTTGAGCAGTGCGATCAAGCGCGGTCAATCATGGACTGCATCATTTTTTTAAGTTTCTGTGTGTAGGGCGGTAGCAGACCCAGTTTTCTGCGTGGATCCCACCAACCTGCGTGATAAACACCACGCAAATGGCTAAATTGCGCAAAGCCTTCGGGGCCGTTGTAAACCCCCATGCCTGAAGCACCTACACCACCAAAAGGCACGTCGTTCAAGCCGACATGCAGCATGACATCATTGACACACACACCACCCGACAAGGTGTGGCCTAAAACATATTCTTGTTCTTCTTTGTCGCGGCCAAAATAGTAAAGCGCCAAGGGGCGATCTTGGGCGTTGACCGTCTCCACCACGTCTTGAATGTCTGAGTAGCTGACCAAGGACATGGCAGGGCCAAAAATTTCTTCTCGCGCAATCAGGGTGTCTTTCGGCGCATCGATGACCAGATGCAGCGGCCATCTCCTGTCTTTGGCTTCGGGGTTGACCTCACCCAAAGCTTCAATGCGGGCTCCCGCAGATCGAGCTTCCTCAATCTTGGATTGAATTCTTTGCAAGTGGCGCGAATTGGCCACACTGGTCAGATTGGCGTTGCCCGTTGTGGTGGGAAACATCTCAGTCCACGTCTTGCGAAATCGCTGCGTGAAGTCTTCCAGCATTTCGTGGGGCAGGTAAACCGTGTCGGGCATGACACATAGTTGTCCGCCGTTTTGGGCGCGTGCCATTGCAATTTTTTCGACCACCAAATCGAGGTCGGCGGAGCGACCCACGATGGTGGGTGATTTGCCGCCAAGCTCCAGAGTCAGGGGCACCAAATTTTGCGCGGCATCACGCATGATTTGTTTGGCAACGTTTGTGCTTCCAGTAAACACCAGATGATCAAACGCTTGCTGCGTGAATGATTTCGCCACTTCGACATCACCCGTCACCACAGAAAATTCAAGTGGATCAAAAAATTGGGGCACCGCATTGGCCAGCCACTCGGAGGTGAGTGGCGACAGGTCGGATGGCTTGGCCATCACGCGGTTGCCCGCTGCAAAAACGCCTGCCAATGGCGCAAAAATCATGAACAAAGGGCCATTCCATGTGCCTGCAATGCCGACCACGCCTTTGGGCTGGTAACGCAACTCTGCGCGCGCGCCAAAAAGGTTAAAAGGAAACAAGCCTGCACGGCGCTCAGGCTTCATCCATTCGTCGACATGTTTGATGGCATATTTCAGTGATTCGATGGGCGCTTGAATGTCCAACATCATGGTGCTGACGGGATGTCTACCGCCAAAGTCGGCACTGATGACATCGCAAATTTGATGAGAGTTTTGCTTCAGCAACTCGACGCATCTTCTGAGTCGATCTTTTCGAATCGATGCTTCGACAGGCCCTTCAGAAATGAAGGCCATGCGCTGGCGTGCTAGGTGAAGGCGCATCTCCTCGTGAGAGGGCGATGCATGCAAGGCTCTTGCGTTCATTGTGTGTCTCCTACAACTGAGCGCCAAACTGGCCGCTCTTTGACAGTGTTTCTTTGCGTTGCAAATGAGCCATTCTGGGGCTCTGTAGGCGCCGCTGTCCACTCAATTACCCAATTTGGGTAATTACTGGTGCGTAATACTCATTTTCAAACGAAACTTCACTCGCTGTGATGCAATTTGCCGTTTAAAAGTGTTTCTAGACACAAGGAGACAAGCGCATGAAAATTTGTTTGAAGAAGCTGCACCAATGTTTAGGCGCCATGATTTTGTTGACCAGTGCCGTGGCCATGGCGCAGACCGCCAGTCGCCCCAACATTCTCATGATCATGGCCGACGACATTGGACCTGCCAACGTCGGTATTTACACCCATGGCTTGATGGTGCCCACACCCAACATCGACCGTCTGGCCAAAGAGGGCATGCTCTTCACAGACCACTATGCCGAGCCCTCTTGCACTTCCGGACGAGCTGCTTTCATTACAGGTCAAATGCCTATTCGCACAGGCTTGACCACGGTGGGTTTGCCAGGTTCACCCATTGGCATCGACAAGCGCGATCCAACCTTGGCGGAATTATTGAAATCAAAGGGCTACCGTACCGCTCATTTTGGCAAGAGCCATCTGGGCGATCGCGATGAGCACCTGCCGCACAATCACGGCTTTGATGAGTTCTTTGGCAACCTTTACCACCTGAATGCAGAGGAAGAGCCTGAGCAACGCGACTATCCCACCAAAGCACTGACCAAGTACAAGCCGCGCGGCATCATTGAAGCTTTTGCGGGGAAACCACCGCAAGACAAAGGCCCTTTGACGGTCAAGCGTATGGAAACTATCGACGATGTGGTGACCGATCGCTCCTTGAAATTCATCGAGTCAGCGGCCAAAGCCAAAGAGCCTTTCTTTTTGTGGCACAACAGCTCACGCATGCATGTTTGGACGCACTTGAAACCCGAGTCTAGGTACCTGGCGCAGCCCTATTCTTCTGAAGAGGATATTTATGGCAGCGGCATGATTGAATTGGACAACCATGTGGGTTTGATACTGAAAAAGCTCGACGAATTGGGTTTGACCAAAAATACCATTGTGATGTTCACTTCAGACAATGGCCCCCAAAGCTTCACGTGGCCCGACGGCGGCACCACCCCTTTCAAGGGTGAGAAATCCTCTACGTGGGAAGGCGGTTACAGAGTTCCGATGCTCATTCGTTGGCCTGCAGAAATTAAGCCCGGCTCTGTCTCCAATGGCATTCAGTCGCACTACGATTTGTTCACCACGCTGGCTTCGGCAGCCGGCGTGCCCAACGTTGCGTCGGTTTTGAAAAACAGCCACAACGTTCGCATTGACGGTGTCGACAACATTGAACACTGGCGCGGCAAGCAGCCTTCTGCACGCAACAGCTTCATCTATTACAACGAGCGTGAATTGGTGGGTGTTCGCATTGGCCCCTGGAAAGGCATGTTGAAAGAGCGCAATGGTTTCTTTGATCCTTTAAAGCAAAGCTATGCATTCTTTAACTTGCGCATGGACCCCTATGAGCAACGCGGAGGCAATGAGTCCAACAAGCTGGCTTTGCGGAAAGCTTGGATTGGTGGACAAATTCAAGACTTGCTAATCGAACACATGATGAGCCTGCGTGAAACACCGCCTCGTCAAATTGGCGGCAGCTTGCGACCCGATGACGCCACCCGTCAGCCACCACCCAAAGCACCTTAAGGGTCTTTAAAGTAGCCAATGTCGCAAACGCCATACCCCCATCTGTTTGCGCCGCTTACTTTAGGGTCATTGACCCTGAAGAACCGAGTCCTCATGGGCTCCATGCACACCGGCTTGGAGGACTTGGCTGAGGGCTTTGAAAGGCTTGCCGCGTTTTATGCAGAGCGCGCCAAAGGCGGCGTGTCACTCATTGTGACTGGCGGTTTTGGCATCAATGCGCAAGCCCTGGGCTTGGCAGAGAATGCAGCGCATTCCACCTTGTGTTCTGAAGACCAAGCCATCAAGCATCGGGTGTTGACCCAAGCGGTGCACCAAGCGGGTGGTTGCATTGCGCTCCAGATGTTGCATGTAGGGCGCTATGACTACGCCACAGGTGGCGTTTCTGCTTCTGCCATTGCCTCCCCCTTGTCACCGCATGTGCCGCATGCATTGACCCATGAAGAAATTGAGCAGCTCATTGCAGACTATGCAAGATGTGCTCAGTTGGCACGCTTGGCGGGCTACGATGGTGTAGAAATCATGGGCTCCGAGGGGTATTTGATCAATCAGTTTTTAGCCCCACGAACCAATCATCGCAACGATCAGTGGGGCGGCAGTGTTCAAGCACGCCAACAATTTGCCATTGCGGTGGTTCAAAAAGTCAGAGAAGCACTCGGTCCTGACGGGCTGATCATTTTTAGAATTTCTTTGCTTGATTTTGTCGCGCAGGGCAGTCGATTTGAAGAAGTCATTGAGTTGGCACACGCCCTTGAAAAAGCGGGTGTGTCTATTTTCAATACAGGCATAGGCTGGCACGAAGCAAGAATTCCAACGGTGGCCACAGTGGTGCCACCGGCTGCTTTCAGTTGGGCAACGCGCAAGCTGCGCGAGGCTGTCTCTATACCAGTCATTACCAGCAACAGAATTAACACACCAGAAATTGCAGAAGCGGTCTTGGCCCGCGGCGATGCAGACATGGTGTCGATGGCGCGGCCTTTCTTGGCCGATGCAGAATTTGTGAACAAGGCGGCAAAAGGTCGATCGCAAGAAATCAACACATGCATTGCTTGTAACCAAGCCTGTCTCGATCAAATCTTTTCTAGACAAGCGGTCAGTTGCTTGGTCAACCCGAGGGCGTGTCACGAAACTTTGTGGTCGCTTCAGAAAGCACCCAAATCACTGCGCATTGCTGTGGTGGGTGCGGGGCCTGCAGGGTTGGCCTGCGCCACAGAGGCCGCTGGCCGTGGGCATCATGTCACCTTGTTTGAGAGTGCGCCGCACATTGGGGGGCAATTTGATTTGGCAAGGCGCATTCCTGGCAAAGAGGAATTTTCTGAAACCTTGCGCTATTTCGAGAATCTTCTCAAGAAGCGACATGTAGAGGTTTGTCTCGGTCAACGCGTGTCGGTGACCACATTGCTTGAATTTGATAAAGTGGTGTTGGCGACAGGTGTGAGGCCACGCGTTCCTCAAATCAGTGGACTCAACCATCCCAAAGTCAAAACCTACATTGAAGCCATTCAGCAGCCAGAAAAGATTGGACCTCGTGTTGCGCTGATTGGTGCGGGTGGCATTGGATTCGATGTGGCCGAAATGCTGAGTGAACCCGTTCATGTGGCGTCGTCAGATCCATTGACGCGCTATCGCAGCGAGTGGGGCATTGACCCCTCCTTGAAGCAGCCTGGTGGCTTGGTTGCCCCTGCGCCTCAAGTGCCTGGTCGACACATCACCATGCTCCAAAGAAGTCCAGGCAAGCAAGGTAAGCGATTGGCCAGGACCACGGGTTGGATCCGACGGACTCAGTTGGAGCGCAGAGGCGTTCAGCAAATCAGTGGTGTGGTGTATGAAGGCGTCGACGATGCAGGTCTGCACATTGTGGTCAACGGCACTGCACAATGTTTAGAGGTGGATCACATCGTGTTGTGCGCAGGACAAGAATCAGACACTTCACTGCTTGCGCCTTTGCAAGCAGCGGGGATGTCAGTCAGCCTGATTGGCGGTGCAGAGCAGGCGGCTGAAGTGGATGCGCGCCGAGCCATTGAGCAGGGCATGCGCGTTGCAATGACCCTTTGAACCTTAACGTGACAGTTCATTGAACGGCACACCTTTGTCGGTGCGAGGTTCTGGTGCCAAGCCCAGCACACGCTCACCAATGCTGTTTTTGACGATTTCATCGGTGCCACCTGCAATCCGCATGCCTGCAGAGCCAAACCAGAGCCGCTCGACCAACGCAAATCGTTCACCCAATTCGCTGGCTGCCAAGACACCCCGCTCGCCCAGCAAATCGATGGCAAAGTAACTGAAGTTTTGAAGTGTTTGCGCAGCCACATTTTTTGCACCACTCATTTCAGGACCCGGTTCCTTGCCTTTGCTCAAAGCGGTCAGGGCTCTGCATTGCAGTAGCCACAGGCCTTGTGCATTCAAATACAAATTGGCCAAGCGATCGCGCATGCGACCATCTTCCATGGCGCTGCGGCCCATGAACTGTGCTTCTCGCATTTGCTCTGCCAAGGTGCGCCAGAGTTCGGCTGGCATCACGCCGCCAATTGAAAGGCGCTCACTCATCAGGCCTGTCAAAGTGACTTTCCAACCGTTACCAACCTTGCCAACCAGCTGACTGTCTGGCACAAAAACATTTTCAAGAAAAACTTCATTGAACTCAGACTCACCACCTGCTTGACGAATTGGCCGAACCGTCATGCCAGGACTTTTCATATCGACGAAAAATGTCGACAGGCCATCAAACTTGGGCACATTGGGATCGGTCCGCGTTAAGACCAAGCCATACTCTGCAAACTGTGCCAGTGACGTCCAAACTTTTTGGCCATTCAAGAGCCAGCCCTCACGGCCATCGGTACAACGCTCTGCGCGTGTTCTCACCATGCCCAAGTCAGACCCTGCACCAGGTTCGCTTAACAATTGACACCACAAATGTTGGCCCGACAAGGCAGGTGCAATGTGGGTTGAACGCACGGTATCACTGGCATGCGCCATGACCGAAGGTATGACCATGCCCAAGCTCACATTGAAGAAACTGGTGGGCACGTTGTAGCGACCCTCTTCTTGACGCCAAATGAGTTCTTGCATGGGTGTGCCACTTCGACCCCCCAATGCGGTGGGCCACGTAATTGCGCCAAATCCTGCAGCCGCTTTTTTGGCTTGCCAATCGCGGGCTGCTTGCATCCGTTCTGCAGCCGAGAGGTGTGGCGCAAAATAATCGTCAGGCCGGGCCTTGAGTGTGGCGTTGGCATCTAGCCATGCACGACATTCAGCACGAAAACTGGCTTCGCTGGGAGAGTCATCAAAGTCCATCGAACCATCAACCACGGGGCCACGTAAGTTGGCAACCGCAGGTGTGTTCATTTTCATTTCGAGCTGCTGCGTCATGACTTCACGCCATGCATGCACACTGCCCAACTCGACAGCCAACATGCGCGCCCTTCGGTAATGCAAGTGACAATCGAGTTCCCAGGTGTAGCCCATGCCACCATGCACTTGAATGCATTCTTGGGCCGACATGCTGTAAGCATCGCTGGCCGATACCCTGGCAGATGCAGCCGCCAAGGCCAACTCAGGCGCAGCCTCTGTGCTAGCGGCATCGGCTGTTAAAGCCCAAGCGCCGTAATAACAGTGCGCGCGCGCCAGTTGGTTGGCTGTATAGATGTCTGCAAGTTTGTGTTTGATGCCTTGATAAGAGCCGATGGTGCGGCCAAAAGCTTTCCGCTCACGGGCATAAGCCACCGACATTTCCAGTGCCGTGTCTGCGCCGCCCAATTGCTCAAACGCCAGCAAAATGGCTGCGCGTTGACGGACACGGTTGAGCAACGCCAAGGTGTTTTCGCCAGCTTCAACCCGATCCAACAATTCAGCAGGCGATGCATTGAAAACAAGCTGTGCAAATGGTTTTGCTGGGTCAATGGTTTTGAGGGGCGTGCGTGTCACGCTTGAACCCAATTCAGTCAAGACCATGCAGGCCTGACCTTCAGAATTTTGGGCCAGCACCACAGCAAATTCAGTACATTGACCGTCCATGACCAAGTTGGCCGTGCCGCTCAATTGGCCACTTTCATAACGGGGCAATTGTGAAACATGGCACTGCTCATCCAGGGGTGCTGCCAGTGTGGCTTTTGTACCTGCTGCAATGCGGGGCAACCACTTTTGTTGTTGTGCGTCAGAGGCGCCCAACAACACAGCCTGTGTGGCCAAGTACAAAGTAGAGGCCAAGGGCAGGGCACCCAGTTGCCGTCCAACTTCTTCGGCCACCACACACAATTCCATCGCACCCAGTCCAATACCGCCACACGATTCGGGCAGCATCAACGTCGTAACGCCCAATTCACCCAAGCCTTTCCAAACCGATTCTGCATGGGTCTGTCCGGTTTCAATCACACTGCGTGTGACGGCCACGGGACACTCTTTGGCAAGGAACTTTCGAACCTCGTTGCGAAGCACATTTTGATCGTCTGAAAAATCGAAGTTCATGGCTTAAGCGGCTTGTGTTTGACGAGCAGATGATGGACGGGCAGTGTGCCCATAAAAAGTTTGACCTTGTGTGGCCATGTCACGTAACAGTGTGGGCGGGCGCAGATGTTCGCCAAACAAGTCGGCCAAGCGATCGGCTTCTTTCACAAAATGGGGCAAGCCAATGCCATCGATGAAGCAGAAAGGTCCACCGGTGTAGGCTGGGAA
>JBIKJX010000260.1:0-3495 GCA_044360785.1 Limnohabitans sp. | reverse complement strand
ATTCGCCTCAGCAAAGAGGTGGCCAGATTGGAAGGCGAAATTGGCAAAGCCAATGGCAAACTAAGCAACGAAGCTTTCGTTGCAAAAGCACCGCCAGCTGTCATCGACCAAGAGCGCAAGCGTGTGGCCGATTTCGAAGCCACCTTGAACAAAGTGAAGGCCCAGTTGGCACAACTCCAATCAAGCCCGCAAAATTCTTGAAATGATCCAGTCAATAATTTGTGTTATTTTGTAGAACGATTTAACTCAAGCAAACCAAGCCATGAGCACGACACCCAGCATTCGCAAAGCCGTTTTTCCAGTGGCAGGACTTGGAACACGTTTTTTGCCCGCAACCAAAGCAGCGCCCAAGGAAATGCTACCGGTTGTCGACAAACCCCTCATTCAGTACGCCGTAGAGGAGGCTTACTCGGCGGGTATCCGTCACATGATTTTTGTGACGGGCCGCAGCAAGCGCGCCATTGAAGATCACTTCGACACAGCCTACGAACTTGAAACGGAACTTGAGAGCGCACATAAGGAAGAATTGCTCAAATTGGTCCGCTCGGTTCAACCCGACGACATGGTTTGCGCTTATGTCCGACAGCCTCGTTCCCTGGGACTGGGCCATGCCGTGTTGTGTGCTGAAGCCATGGTGGGTCACGAGCCCTTCGCAGTTTTATTGGCCGATGATTTGATGGTCGGCCTAACGGATGGCCCCTCTGTTTTGGCACAAATGGTGAAGGCCTACGAACAGCAAGGCCGATCTATTTTGGCCGTTCAAGAAGTGCCGCTGGAACACGTCAGGCGCTATGGCATTGTGGCGGGTGAATCAGCCGGAAAACAACTGATTCGTGTTCAACAAATTGTAGAAAAACCATCACCGGATCAAGCACCTTCACGCATGGGTGTGGCTGGCCGTTATATTTTGACACCTGGTATTTTTGACGAAATCAAAAACCAACCCACGGGCGTAGGCGGCGAAATTCAACTGACAGATGCCATTGCACGTTTAAAGTCACGTGAAGCGGTATACGCCTTCCAATACGAAGGCAAACGCTACGATTGCGGCAGCAAAGAAGGTTTCTTAGAGGCCACTGTTGAGTTGGCTTTGGCACACCCTCAAGTGGGCGAGTCCTTCAGAAATTATCTGAAGACCCTCAAACTCTAACGTTGACTCTCTGAAAGTCTTAGCGCCGTTTCATCCAAATGTGAAAACGGTCACCCACGGTTTCTTGCGCCAACAATTCATTGCCAGTTTGTTTGGCAAAGGCTTCAAAGTCACGGAGTGCACCGGGGTCAGTGGACATCACCTTGATCACTTGACCTGAAGTCATGTCAGCCAAAGACTTTTTGGCTTTTAAGATTGGCAGCGGACAGTTGAGTCCGCAGGTGTCTAGTTCAATGTCAAACGCTAAACTCATTTGATTGCTTTCCTCTGAATCGACTGGGTCAGTTATTGTGCAGAACGACCTTGAGCGTCGCGCTCTTCCCAGGTCATGAACTTAGGTTCAATGCCCTGTGTATGCAGCCAATCGCCCAAGGCATACCCAGTGCCTGCTGGCCAACACACCAACTCGTCAAAGTTGTACATTTTGTACTCCGCCAATTCGGGTGACAACTTGACGGTGCCCGTTGCAATGGCGTGGTAGGCAATGATGACTTGGTTCATGCGTTGGAAGTCATAAACGCCAATGAGCTTCAATTCACTGACCTGCAGATTCGTTTCTTCAAAAATTTCGCGTGAAATGCCCGCTTCTGGCGTTTCACCGGCTTCCATGAAACCCGTGATCAAGGCGAACTTTCGACCCGACCAGGCCGCATTGCGCGCCAGCAAAATTTGATTGCCCACCTGCACAATGCCCGCCAACACCGGAGTGGGATTGTTCCAATGTGTGAAATCACAGACCGTACAACGCAGACGAAGTTTTTCACCTCCGTCTTCCATTTGCGGCGTCCATGCCAAAGGCGCACCGCAGCAGGGGCAAAAACGGTATTCAATCATGCTGGAAATACACCTGTGGAAAGATAGCGATCGCCGCGATCGCAAACAATGAAAACGATGGTGGCATGGGTCTCACGGGCTGCAATTTGTTGCGCGACCCAACAGGCACCTGCGGCCGATATGCCCGCAAACAAACCTTCTTCTCGCGCCATTTGACGGCAAGTGTCTTCGGCATCGTCTTGACTGACATAAATCAGTTCATCGACGTTGGCAGGATTGTAGATTTTGGGTAAGTATTCTTGGGGCCACTTGCGAATGCCTGGAATGCGTGAACCCTCACTGGGCTGTGCCCCGATGATTTGAATTTTGGGATTTTTTTCCTTCAGGTACTGTGACACGCCTGTGATGGTGCCAGTGGTGCCCATGGCACTCACAAAATGCGTGACGCGGCCTTCGGTTTGAGCCCAAATTTCGGGGCCTGTGGTTTCGTAATGAATGCGCGGGTTGTCGGGGTTGGAAAATTGATCCAAGATTCGACCTTTGCCTTGAACCGACATGTTTTCCGCCAAATCACGGGCGTATTCCATACCGCCACTTTTCGGGGTCAGGATGAGTTCGGCGCCAAACGCTTTCATGGTTTGCGCACGCTCGATCGACAAGTCTTCAGGCATGATCAAAATCATGCGATAGCCCTTGATGGCAGCAGCCATGGCCAACGCAATACCGGTGTTACCTGAAGTGGCTTCAATGAGGGTATCGCCAGGTTTGATTTCGCCGCGTTCTTCGGCACGCTTGATCATGGACAAGGCGGGCCGGTCTTTGACAGAGCCAGCCGGATTGTTGCCTTCCAATTTGCCTAAGAGCACATTGTTTTTGGCCTGGCAATGGTCTGCCGCCATGCGCTGCAAACGCACCAGGGGGGTATTGCCAATCGAGTCTTCAAGCGTCTGATAAGTCATTTTCTGCATTCACTGAAATGTCTTTTAAGACGCCATTATCGTCGCTAACCAGGATGTCACTTGTTCCTTTTGAGGCATGGCACTGACCGCACCATGGGCTTGCGTTGACAGCGCGGCCGCTGCGTTGGCCAATTGCAGAGACGCATCCCAAGAATTGCCTTCTGACAAATTGGCGGCCAAGGTACCCGTGAAGGTGTCGCCAGCACCAATGGTGTCTTTGACGGCCACTGCATGGCCTGCAACCCAATGCCCTTCTTTCCCAGGCCGAAACAAAGCGCACCCCTTTTCACCCAAGGTGACCACCACGGCACCCACACCTTTTTGAAGCAATTGATGGGCCGCCGCGCTCAGGTCTGAGGTCTGACAGTTGGCCAACTTGAAAAGTTCTTCCTCGTTGGGTGTCAGCACATCGATGAGCGGCCAAAGCGGGTCCGGCAAGGGAATGGCCGGGGCTGGATTGAGCAAAGTCATCACACCGGCGTCTTTGGCCAACTGAAATGCCGCCAGCGTTGCAGACAGCGGGACCTCACACGAAGCCATCACAACTTTGGCACCTTGGATCATGGCGCTGGCACGGGTAACGTGTGCAGTGGTCAATCCTGCTCCAGCGCC
>JBIKJX010000259.1:0-3500 GCA_044360785.1 Limnohabitans sp. | reverse complement strand
CAGGCCTCTTGGGCAGTAAAGCCATTAAATGGAACTTCACCAAATTTTTGGTAGGACGTGATGGACGCGTTCTGAAACGCTATGCGCCGATGGACAAGCCTGAAAACTTGAAGGCCGACATTGAAGCGGCGCTAGCGCAGAAGTAGCGCAGAAATAGCGTTGACACAGCGCTGCCACAGCTTAGGCGCAGCGCAAATATCACGCTGCAGTTCTGCAGTGCGCTTGCTGCAAGCCAACACCATCAAGTCTTAGACAAGGCCTCATCGACCAACTCAATCCAGTGTTTGACGGGTACTTGTGAGCCGCTTTGTAAGTGCGTGATACAGCCAATGTTGGCGCTCAAAATGGCCGTCGGTTGAAGCTTGTTGAGGTGGCCCAGTTTTCTGTCCCGCAAGGTGTAGGCGGTTTCTGCTTGCAGCACTGAATACGTGCCCGCCGATCCGCAACACAAATTTGACTCAATGTCTGTGACGCGCAACTTGAACCCCAGTTGACCCAGTTGCGCTTCTACGCCACCCTTGAGTTGTTGCCCATGCTGCAAGGTGCATGGCGGGTGGTAGGCGAGTAAGCCTGTTGCGGCCACCGCTTCTGGCTTCAATTGTTTTTGAAGTTCGGGCAAGCACATGGGCAAGAGTTCGCTCAAATCGCGCGTGAGTTCTGAAACTCTTTTGGCCTTGGCGGCATATTGCGCATCATGTTGCAACAGGTGTCCGTATTCTTTGACGGTAACGCCGCAACCCGAGGCGTTCATCACAATGGCTTCGATGCCTTGCTCGATCCAAGGCCACCAAGCGTCAATGTTGTTGCGCATGTGATCGAGTCCACCGACTTGGTCGTTCAAGTGAAATTTGACACCCCCGCAACAACCCGCAGCCGGTGGCACCACCACCTCGATGCCACAAGCACTGAGTACACGAGCCGTGGCGGTATTGATATTGGGCATCATGGCCGGCTGAACGCAACCCGCCAACATCAAGACCTTGCGGTCATGTTTGGCATTAGGCCACGCACCAGCTTGTTGCGGTGCGGGTACTTTGGCTTTGAGGGCCTCAGGCAGAAACGTGCGAACGCTCTGCCCCAATTTCATGGCGGGTGAAAACAAGGCCGAAGTCAGGCCCTCTTTGAGCACCCAGCGCAAAGCGCGCTCTTTCAAGGGGCGCTCTACTTTGGCGTCGACCACCTTGCGGCCTAGGTCAACCAAGTGTCCGTACTGAACACCCGAAGGGCAGGTGGTTTCGCAATTGCGGCAAGTCAGGCACCGGTCTAAGTGCATTTGGGTTTTGCGCGTGGGCTCTGCGCCTTCAAAAACTTGCTTCATGAGATAGATGCGGCCTCGAGGACCATCTAACTCATCGCCCATGATTTGATACGTCGGACAGGTGGCTGTACAAAAACCACAATGAACGCATTGGCGCAGAATGGCTTCCGCCTCTTGGCCTATCAGGGTGTTTTGAAACTCAGGTGCGAGTTGGGTTTGCATGACGAGCCTCAAAAATGCGCGTTTATTCTGCGAGGGCTAAACAAGCCTGCAGGATCAAATTGATTTTTCAGCGCTTGCTGAATTCGCTGCTGTACAGGGTCCAGGGGCGTGAACACGGGTACATCGACCTGGACCGCAGCGCTGGCTTGTTGGGGTCGCCGGAACAAGGTGACTTGTCCGCCGACTTGGCTGGCAATTTGTCGAAGTGCCAGGCCTTCACTGAGCGGCGCCCAAACCCAGCGCTGCGCCCCATGCCATTCAATGAAGGGGGCTGAGGCACTCCCGGGCAATGACAAAACAGGGGCTGTTTGGGGCACGGAAAAACGCCACAAAGCCAAATCCTTGTGCTGGGCGTTTTCTGTGAAAAATGGCAACGCTTGATGACGACTTGCTTGCCAATCCGCAGCCGCGGTGTGAGCCGACTGCTCTGTCAATTGGCTACCGAGAGACGCCACATCCTTGGCCATTTTGGTTTTGGCAGCTTCAACCGCTGCGTGCGCACCACGCAATCTGATGAACAGCATTTCTGGTGAACCTGCCGCCGTGGTGTCTTTGACCCAACAACTGGCATTCAATGGAAGCGGCTGACCGCCCCATTGGTTCAACAAAGCCAGCGCTTTTTCTTGCGACATTTGGCACATGAAGAAAGCCTCTGCTGGCGCAACGGGAAGCACTTTGAGCGAAACTTCAGTGATCAGGCCCAACGTTCCCCAGCTGCCCGCCAGCAGTCGGCTGACATCGTAGCCGGCCACATTCTTCATCACTTGACCACCAAATGTAAGGTGCTCACCACGCCCGTTGATGAAGCGCATGCCCAAAACAAAATCGCGAACCGCGCCCACACTGGCCCTAGAAGGACCGCTCAAACCAGAAGCAACCATGCCGCCTACTGTCGCTTGTGCCACTTGGCCTGGCGACTGAAAATGTGGCGGCTCAAATGCCAAGCACTGCCCTTTTTCAGCCAACTTGTTTTCCAAGTCAAGTAAAGAGGAGCCTGCGCCAACAGTGATGACTAACTCACTGGGTTCGTATTGCACGATGCCACTCAGGCCTCGGGTTTCTAAAAGCTCACCCTCAAGGCTTTCGCCCACAAAGTCATGGCTGCCGGAGCCATGAATTCGAAAGGACTTGCGATTCTCCGAGGGCATTGAAGCCGCCTCGCGAATGGTTTCGATGAGTGTATTCAAGTCAGGGTGGCCATGGGCTACCGCGCCTGGCTGGTGACTTGTGTGAGGACTGTCGTTCATAACGCAATGTTATACGGCAGCAGATCTTTTGTCAGGGCAGGGGCTCAAGAATTAAGTCAATTCAGTTGTTGAAAAAACGCACAGGCAAACCAGGGGTTTCGACGCGTGTGGCAAAAACGCAGCCAGAGTTGGGCAGGGCTTTCAATTCGGCATCGCTTCTGCCGTGAGCCGAGGTAGTGATGAAAAGTGTTTTTAAATCTTGTCCGCCAAAACAGGGCATGGTGGGGCATTGAACGGGGGTTTCAATGAATGCCACACAACGACCATCTGGCGCAAACTTGGCCAATCGGTGACCCTCATACATGGCCGCGTAGTAAAAGCCCTCGGCATCAACAGCCGCACCATCGGGTCGCCCTGCGTACATTTTGGCCTCAGCCGTGCCAAAGGCCCAAGTCTTGGGCTTCATGGGGAATTGGGCAAATACACGCTCGCCAGAGAGCGCTTGTGTTTGTCCGTCAAAGTTCCAAGCCCGAATGCTGTGTGAAGCGGTGTCTGACCAGTACAGTGTTTTGCCATCCGGCGACCAAGCCAAGCCATTGGCCACCGTGGCTTGTGTGGCTTTGACTTGCAATTGCAGGTTATTTTGCAAAGCATAGAGAACACCGGCGGCTTGATCTCGGGGCTCATACATTGAACCCGCCCAAAAATTACCTTCGGGATCGCACTTGCCATCGTTGAACCGGAGCTTGCTGGTGTCGTAAGGTGCCGGCACAAGCAAGGTCAATGCGCCGCCCCAAACATGCGCTCGGTAAATACCACTGCGCAAAGCCATG
>JBIKJX010000020.1:0-12585 GCA_044360785.1 Limnohabitans sp. | reverse complement strand
AAGCCTTAGAAAGACCGCCTTGGCGGTCTTTTTTTTCGGCATTTGAATGTTCTTAGCTTGACGCTCCTAGCACAAACCCTTACATTACTAACCAACGAGTCATTAAACGTGTCTGAAACGCCCATCCCTGTCAAACGCGAACGCCGTAAGCAACACCGACCTGGTGAATTGCTCGACGCCGCTCTGGACCTTTTTGTTGAAAAAGGCTTTGCCGCCACGCGCGCTGAAGAAGTGGCGGCCAAGGCCGGCGTGTCCAAAGGGACCTTGTTCTTGTATTTCACCAGCAAGGAAGAATTGTTTAAAGCGGTGGTTCGCGAAAATGCCGTCAAGACGGTGGCCGAAGGGGCTCTGGAAGTTGCCAATTTCAAAGGCACCGCTGCTGACCTACTCCACTTTTTAATTTTGGAATGGTGGCGCAGGTATGGCGCTACCAAAGCCTCTGGCATTACCAAGCTGATCATCAGTGAGGGTCATCATTTCCCAGATCTGGCCAACTTTTATCAGGAAGAAGTGATCCAGCCTGCCATGGCGTTGCTGAAAGATGTTTTGAGGCGGGGCCAACAAAGCGGCGAATTCAAAAACTTTGACATTGACAGCACCGCCATGGTGGTCATTGCGCCCATGCTATTTTTCATCATGGCCAAGTTCACCCAAGACATTTGCCTACCAGGCGCGCCCAACATTCCACCCGAACACTACATTGCACAGCATGCTGACCTCATTGTGAGAGGTTTATCGCATGAAAAAATCCTATGACATTTTCTAAAAAGCTCTTCCTGACAATTGCCGTGGTCGTCGCAGTTGGCCTATTCGGCGTCAATTACCTCAAAGGCCGATCAGCCGCGTCATCGGCTTCCACATCATCCAGCAAACCCAGCGCAGTGAGCAGCATTGAGTTGGTGGCGTCAGATGTGGTGCTTGCCGAAAAATACAACATGACGCAAGGTTTGGCCATTTCAGGAACGCTCAAGGCCACTCGCAGTGCCATGGTCAAAGCGCGTGTTGTGGGTGAGTTGATGGCCTTGGAAGTCCGAGAAGGCGATGCAGTGAAAGCAGGACAAATCATTGCCAAAATAGACCCGACAGAATACTTGGCCAAACAGCGCCAAGCGCAACAACAAGCTGAAGCAACGCGCGCACAAGTCGACATTGCTCAACGTCAATTTGACAACAACAACGCCTTGGTGAACCAAGGCTTCATTTCTAAAACTGCCTTGGACACCTCCCAGGCCAACCTCAATGCAGCGAAGGCAAATTACCAAGCGGCCTTGTCAGCCTTGGATGTGGCCAGCAAAGCCGTCGAAGATTGCAACGTCAAATCGCCTTTGAATGGCTTCATCAGCCAACGCTTGGCACAAACAGGAGAACGGGTTGCACCTGACGCTCGCATTGTGGAAGTCGTGGACCTGTCCCAATTTGAACTGGAAGCCACCCTCACACCAGCAGACGCTTTGAACGTCAAAGTGGGTCAGAAAGCCAAGCTCAACATTGAAGGTTCCTCGCAAGAAGTCAGTGCAAGCGTGCTGCGCATCAATCCCAGTGCGCAAATGGGCAGCCGAAGTGTGTTGGTTTATTTGGGCATTCCAGGACACCCTGCCCTTCGCCATGGCGTTTTTGTACAAGGCACATTGGGCACACAAATAATTCAAACTGTGGCCGTTCCCTTAGAAAGCGTTCGATCAGACAAATCGCTGCCCTATGTTCAAGTGGTACAAGAAGGCAAAGTCGTTCACATGCAGGTCACTTTGGGTGCGAAAGGCGAAGTCGATGGCAAGGCACTGATGGCCGTTCCGGACATGGCCGAGGGTACTCAAGTTCTGGCGCCCAGTGCTGGTGCCCTTCGTGAAGGCACCTTGGTTAAGTTGCCCACACTTCAAAAATAAACCACCAAGGTCTTCATATGTGGTTTACACGCGTCAGCCTTAAAAATCCCGTTTTTGCCACCATGCTCATGCTGGTCTTTGTGGTCATGGGATTGTTTGCATTTCAAAAACTCAAAGTCGATCAATTTCCCAATATCGATTTTCCAGTGGTGGTGGTCCTCACAGAGTATCCAGGCGCATCACCCGAAATTGTTGAGAGCGAAGTCTCCAAAAAAATTGAAGAAAGCGTCAATTCCATCGCAGGCATCAACGCGCTCACTTCAAGGAGCTATGAAAACCAATCGGTGGTGGTCATTGAATTCCAACTCAACATGGATGGACGCAAAGCGGCCGACGATGTGCGGGAAAAAGTGGCGGGCATGCGGGCCACATTGCGCGACGAAGTCAAAGAACCCCGCGTCATTCGATTTGACCCCACCAGCCGAGCCGTTTGGTCCTTGGCCGTTATTCCTGTCTCCCAGCAAGACAAACAAAGCATCAGCTTGGTAGAGCTCACCAACTACGCCGAACAAGTCATCAAGAAGCGGCTCGAAAATGTCAGGGGTGTGGGGGCTGTCAATGTGTTGGGCGGCAGTCGCCGTGAAATCAACATCTACCTTCGCCCTGATGCCATGGAGTCTTTGGGTGTCAGCGCCGATCAAATTGCCGCGGCCGTCCGCAATGAGAATCAAGACTTGCCCGTCGGCTCCTTGAGATCCATGTCGCAAGAGCGCGTCATTCAAGTTCAATCACGCGTCAAGCGCCCAGAGGACTTTGCCAACATCATTGTGGCGCGCAAAGGGACCACGCCCATTCGATTAGCGCAAGTTGCCACCATCAAAGACGGCGCTCAAGAGCTTGAAAACATGGCGCTGTACAACGGTGAGCGAACCTTGATGCTCACCGTTCAAAAAGCGCAAGATGCCAATACCATCGAAGTGGTCGATGGCTTGGCCAGCACGCTCACCGAACTTCGCAAACAAATACCTGCAGGCATTCGACTAGAACCCGTCGCAGACAGTTCACGTCAAATTAGGGTGGCGGTTGACAATGTTCGCAGAACCCTCATTGAAGGTGCGTTGCTGACTGTGCTCATTGTGTTTTTATTTTTAAACTCATGGCGCTCAACGGTCATCACGGGCCTGACCTTGCCCATCTCTTTGATTGGTACATTTTGGTTCATGAGCATGTTTGGCTTTACCGTCAACATGGTGACCTTGATGGCGCTGAGTTTGTGCGTGGGTCTGCTCATTGACGATGCCATCGTGGTTCGTGAAAACATTGTGCGTCACGTTCAAATGGGCAAGAAGCCCTATGAAGCGGCCATGCTGGGCACCGAAGAAATTGGCCTGGCCGTGTTGGCCACCACCTTGTCCATCGTGGCGGTGTTTCTCCCCATTGGTTTCATGGAAGGCATCATTGGCAAGTTCTTCCACGAATTTGGTATCACCATTGTGGCGGCCGTTCTCATCTCCATGTTCGTCAGCTTTACGCTCGACCCCATGTTGTCGAGTGTGTGGCACGACCCCAGCATTCACACATCAGGAAAGCAGCCAACGAATCCTAAATCCGCAGCCCATCTTTACGACCGGACCATTGGCCGCGTCACGCATTGGTTCGACCAACAAACCGAGCGCTTGGCAGAAAAATATCAAGCCATGTTGGCTTGGGCGCTTGATCACAAAAAATCGACTCTTTCGTTGGCCGTTGGTATTTTCATCAGCAGTGTTTTGATGGTGCCGCTTTTAGGGACTGAATTTATCCCTAAAGGTGACTACTCTGAAACCAGTTTGAGTTTCCAAACGCCTGTGGGTACGTCATTGGAAACCACAGCACTCAAAGCCAAACAAGTTGAGCAAATTGTGCGTGAGTTTCCTGAAGTTCAGTACACACTTACAAGCATGAACACGCCCAGTGCGCAGGGCAAAAATAACGCAAATATTTACATCCGTTTGGTCGACCGCAAACTCCGCGAAAGAAGTGTGGAAGACATCTCTGTTGCATTGCGCCAACGCTTGGCCCAAGTTGCGGGCATCACGGTCACAAACGTTGGCACGGTTGACTCGGTGGGCGGTAACAAACAAATTGATTTTTCAATCCAAGGGCCAGACCAACGAGAACTGGAACGCCTCACACTCAATGTTTTGGAACAAATTCGAAACATTCCCGGCTTGGTCGACCTTGACTCCAGTGTGAAACCCAACAAGCCCTCCATCGCCATCAAGCTCAAGCGCGAGTCTGCTTCTGAGATGGGCCTCAGCGTGGCACCCGTTTCGAGTTCACTCCGCACCCTGGTGGCTGGCCAAACAGTCGGCAATTGGCGTGCACCAGATGACCAAACCTATGATGTCAACGTGCGACTCGCGCCTGAATATCGCAACAGCCCGCAAGATTTAGAGCGCATCCCTTTTAGCCTTCCTTCTGCAGATGGCAGCACCAAAACAGTTCGACTCGGCCAGATTGCGGCCATCGAAGAAACTACGGGCTCCAATCAAATCAATCGCCGAGACCTGATGCGAGAAGTCACTGTCAATGCCAATGCCTCGCGCAGATCGGCTGGCGAGATATCCAAGGAAATTCGAAAAGTTTTAGAAGCGACCGCATGGCCCCCTGGCTACCGCTTCCAATTTGGTGGCTCAACCAAAAGCATGAATGAATCGTTTCAATATGCCTTGACCGCGCTCATGATGGCCATCATCTTCATCTACATGATTTTGGCCAGTCAATTCAAAAGCTTTTTACAACCTTTGGCCCTCATGACCTCCTTGCCTTTGACGCTGATTGGCGTGGTTCTAGCCTTGATGACTTTCAAGTCGACCCTGTCCATGTTCTCAGTCATTGGCGTTGTCATGCTCATGGGTTTGGTGACCAAAAACGCCATTTTGTTGGTCGACTTCGCCATTCGAGCTCGTGAAGGCAGCGTTTCCGAAAATGGCCAAGCAGTGCCTGGATTAAGTCGAAATGAAGCCCTCCTGATGGCGGCCAAGGTCAGATTGCGCCCCATCTTGATGACCACTTTGGCCATGATTTTTGGCATGATTCCGCTTGCATTTGCCATCACAGAAGGTTCCGAACAACGCGCGCCCATGGGACAAGCCGTCATTGGTGGCGTCATCACCTCCTCCCTTTTGACCCTGGTGGTGGTGCCTGTGGTGTATTGCTACATGGACGATTTGGGTGAGTTTCTCAAACGACTTTGGCATGGCAAGCCAAAATCAAGCCTTTAACGGTCTTGGGAAGTTAAAATAAAGACAGTTAGTACTAGATACCCCACGGAGTAAAAATGAACATCGAAACCGCACGCTTCAACATGATCGAACAACAAATCCGTCCTTGGGAAGTTTTGGACGGTCAAGTTCTGTCCTTGTTGTCGGTTGTCAAACGCGAAAACTTTGTTCCCTTGGCCCACAAAGCCTTGGCGTTTGCCGACATGGAAATTCCATTGCAAGCTTCTGGCTCGAAGGGCCAGTGCATGTTGGCTCCCAAGGTAGAAGCCCGTTTGTTGCAAAACGCAGCCATTCAATCCAGCGACAAAGTCTTGGAAGTTGGAACAGGTTCTGGCTACATGGCAGCTCTTTTGGCGCAACAAGCTGCGTCTGTCCTTAGCTTTGAAATCGATCCTGCCATTGCGCAAATGGCGCGAACCAACCTCCAAAATGCTGGCATTACCAATGTGGAAGTCCGCCAAGCCGATGGCAGCCAAGGCGCGCCTGCCGATGGTCCCTTTGATGTCATTGTTTTAAGCGGCTCTGTGGCCGAAGTTCCCCAACATTTGCTGAACCAACTCAAATTGGGCGGAAGGCTGTTGGCTGTCGTGGGTGAAGACCCCGTCATGCGTGCCAGCGTCATCACGCGCAAAAGCGAGCAGCAATGGCAAACTTCTGAACCTTGGGACACCATGGCGCCTCGCCTTCAAAGCTTCCCTGAACACAATCGCTTCAGATTTTAAATTCTTCCAAGTTTCTATAAATTTTCTTCCAAGCGTCATCTTCGTCGACTTTAATTAACCCAGCCCATGCAACAAGTCAGCCCTTCCCAATTCAATGATTGGCTTCAACAAGCCAGTACCGTTGGACAGCCATTGATTTTGGATGTTCGTGAAACATGGGAATGCCAATTGGCCAGCATTGCGCCAGAAGGTTGTGAAGTGTTGATCATGCCCATGCAAACCATCCCCGCAAGATTGATGGAACTTGATAAATCAAGGCCCATAGCCTGCTTGTGTCACCATGGTGGACGGAGCATGCAGGTGGCTTCGTTCTTAGAACACCACGGTTTTGAAAACATCACCAACATCAGCGGCGGCATTCATGCTTGGTCTAGCCAAGTCGATGCCAGTGTTCCTGTTTATTAAACAATCTACAAATCGGCTACCGCCTCGAAAGAACTCCATGAATTTGCGCTTTCTACCCATTACGCTGGCACTCACCGCTGCATTTGCAGGATCAGCTCAGGCACAAAGCTTGTTGTCCTTGTTTGAAACAGCACGCAGCTACGATGCCACCTACAAATCGGCCCAATCTCAATACTCGGCCAACTTGGCAAAAGCAGAACAAGGCAAGGCTTTGCTCTTGCCCAGTGTTGGCCTCTCTGCCAATGTCAACAGAACCGAGGTCGAGTCAATCGCTTCGTCACAAACATTCTCAGCACAAAGCACAACCTTCACGCTCACCGCATCGCAGCCCCTATACCGCCCTGCCAACAATGCAACTTATCAGCAAAGCCAACGCCAACTTGAATTGGCATCCGTTCAATTGAAGGCCGCTGAACAAGACTTAATGGTACGCTTGAGCCAAGCTTATTTTGATGTTCTCATCTCACGTGAAAGTCTCGATTTTGTCAAAGCACAAAAAGTAGCGGTAGGCGAACAGCTTGCTGCTGCTAAACGCAACTTTGAAGTGGGAACATCGACCATCACTGACACGCGCGAAGCACAAGCTCGATTCGACTTGGTGGTGGCGCAAGAAATTGCCGCTGACAACGACCTGCGTATCAAGCGCTTGGCACTGAATCAATTGGTGGGCTTGAATAACATTGAACCCAAGTCTTTGTCCAGCAAGGCAAAGCTTTCTGCGCCCGAGCCAAAGAGCTTGGACCAGTGGGTGCAACAATCTGCCACCTCAAACCCAAGCATCATTCAAAGCCGTGTGGCCTTGGACATTGCCAAACTTGAAACCAGCAAAGCCGAAGCCGGACACAAACCAACTGTTGACTTGGTTGCAGGCTACACACCTACGCGCTACAGCAACAATGGCCGGGGCATTGGTACGCAAGTTGACTCCAATACCAACACGGTCACTTTGGCATTTAACATGCCCCTCTTTGCTGGCTTTGCAACACAAAACCGAATCAAAGAAACCGTTGCCTTGGAAGACAAAGCGCGTTCCGATTTAGAAGCTGCTGAACGTTCAGTGGCGCAGGCCACGCGCACTGCTTTCTTTGGTCTGCAGTCTGGCATTGGCCAAGTCAATGCTTTGCAAGCCGCAGAGGCTTCAAGCCAAAGTGCTTTGGACGCCAACAAATTGGGTTACCAAGTGGGCGTGCGCATCAACATCGATGTCTTGAACAGTCAAAGCCAGCTTTTCCAAACCAAACGTGATTTGGCCAAAGCTCGATACGATGTTTTGTTAGGCCAGTTGAGGCTTCGTCAAGCCGCCGGCACCCTTGCAGAAGCCGATTTATCGGCCATCAATGCGCTGCTGAATCCTTAAGCGCACTTAAACAATCTTGCACTGCCATGGCGGTGCGTTGTGTGGCACCACCATGCGACAGTGCAAATTGTTTGGCTTTGTTGGCCCCATCAGCTTGCCGCTCAGAGCTCAAAGCCAAATTGCATGCAGCCTCCACAGCAGCTTCCATATTGGCTACACGCAAGGCTGCGCCTGAGTTTTCTGCGGCCAAAGCAGCATCTGCAAAATTGAATGTGTGAGGCCCCATCACAATGGGACAACCGCAAGCTGCCGCCTCAATTAAATTTTGTCCACCTAATTTTTCAAAGCTACCGCCTAGCAAAGCCACACTGGCAAAGCTGTAATACAAGGCCATTTCTCCCAAGCTGTCGCCCAAGAAAAAATGCCCCCCCTGCGCAGCTTCAATCTGGCTTGTATCGTCTGGTCCATCAGGACCCCAGGTTGAACGCCGCGACACATGCCCCGCTTTTGATTGAATCAGTGCTTCCACTTCAGCCACCCTTTGGGGATGACGCGGCACGATCAGCCAATTGACTTGAACTTGCGGATTCCTCTGGCAATAGTTTTGCCATGCCTGCAACCACTGCGCCTCTTCGCCTTCGCGGGAGCTGGCCAACATCAACACCGGTCTTTGCATGAGTGAACGCCAATGCTGCGCCAAACGCATTTGAGGCTCATCGGGCTTGGCATCAAATTTAAGATTGCCGAACACACCACTGACGTGCGCGCTTAAGTGGGTGAGTCGTTCTGCATCACTTTGCGTTTGAGCCAAGACAGCACTCAGGCCCTTAAAGGCTGGGCACATCAATGAGGGCCAACGCATTGCTTGGTTCATCGACTTTTCGCTCATGCGCGCATTGACCAATACCAAGGGCACATTGAACTGGGAGGCTGCATGAACCAAATTCGGCCAAACCTCCGTCTCCATGAGCAAGCCAATTTTGGGTTTGAAGGCTTTGAAAAAAAGCTGAACGGCTTTGGCCGAGTCCCAAGGTTGCCACACTTGAACATCGCCTGGCTGCAATAATTTTTGTCCCTCTTCACGGCCTGTGGCGGTGCCATTGGTTAGCAACAATTTCATGCCAGGGTATGTTTGACGGAGTGTCTTTAACAAGATACCCGCAGTTCTGGTTTCACCCAGAGACACAGCATGAATCCAAATCCAATCTTCATGTGCCGCGTTGGTATATTGACCAAAACGCTCCTCGATGAATTGCCCATACAAGGGCTCTGCCTTGGATCGGCGACGAATCTTTTGGCGCAAAAAGGGTTGCGCCAATGACATCAATGCACTGTAAAGCGTGAGCGAAAGTTTCTTGCGCACCAGTGTCAATCCATCTTTGGGAATGGCATTTGTCAGTGTGCCGAAGCCTGCAAACTGGCATCAGGCTTGACAAGTTTTAACAAGGCCAGCATATGATGCTCGATGCGGTGCAAGGCCTCTTGGGTATGCCCCTCAAAACGCAAGACCAAAACAGGCGTGGTGTTGGAGGCACGAATGAGGCCAAAGCCATCGGGCCAATCAACTCTTAAGCCGTCAATGTCAGAAATTTCAGCGGGCGCAGAAAAGTGCTGAGGCGCAATTTTGAGCAACTGTGCCGTGAGGGAATGAGGCTCGCCCTCTTGGCAAGACACATTGAGCTCTGGCGTGCTGAAACTGGTGGGCAAGGCCTTCAAGACAGCATTGGCATCGAGACTGCGACTGACAATTTCCAACAAACGGCATCCCGCATAAGTACCGTCATCAAAACCGTACCAACGCTCTTTGAAGAAGATGTGGCCACTCATTTCACCGCCCAAGGGCGCTTGGCCCCCTTCCGCTTCAATTTGCTTCATTTTGGCTTTGATAAGGGAGTGCCCTGTTTTGTACATCAAGGCTTGCCCTCCCGCAGCGCGAATGGCTGGCGCGAGTCGCTGAGAACACTTCACATCGAAGAGGATGGTGCCACCAGGGACTCGGCTCAACACATCCTCCGCAAACATTTGCATTTGACGATCGGGGTAGATGGTTTCGCCATCTTGCGTCACGATGCCCAAGCGATCGCCATCGCCATCAAACGCCAGCCCCAATTCAGCACCTGTGGCTTTCAAAGTCGCTATCAAATCTTTCAAATTGTCAGGTTTGCTAGGGTCGGGATGGTGGTTTGGAAAATTGCCATCGACTTCACTGAACAGCTCTATGACTTCACAACCCAAAGCTCTGAAGATGCCTGGTGCACTGGCACCTGCAATGCCATTGCCTGAATCGACCACAATTTTCATGGGTCGGCTGAGCTGGATACTCGAGACAATTCGTTCAATGTAGGCAGGCAAGATTTCAACATGTCGAACCGACCCACCGCTTGTCAAAGCCCATGTTTCTTGTTCAATGATGTTTTTAAGTGCTTGAATATCCTCGCCATAAATGGCGCGACCGCCTAAGACCATTTTGAAACCGTTGTCGTCTTTGGGGTTGTGACTGCCCGTCACTTGAATACCACTGTTGCAAAGTGTGTTGGCGGCAAAGTACAGTTGTGGGGTGGTGGTGAAGCCAACATCCAAGACTTCAATACCGACGGATACCAAGCCCCGGACCAGTGCAGCAGATAAAACAGGGCCACTAAGGCGGCCATCGCGACCAACCGCAACCGTTGAACAATTTTCATTTTTCGCCAAAGTTCCAAATGCTTTGCCCAAAGCCTCCGCCAAGTCTTCAGTCAGTGTGCGCTGAAAAGTACCGCGAATGTCGTAGGCTTTGAAAATTGAAGCTGTGACTTGCATAAAAATACATGATCCATTGACTTTGAGGACCCTGGCGCATGTTGCAATGCGTCAAGAATGGGCCTCTATTGTAGGTGGGCTGACCTATTGAAACATCAAATCAGGTACGATCAAAGCCATGAACTTTCATCCGGAAACTTGTCAACTGAGCTTTCAAAGCCCCTGGGGGCCAATGACCCTGGCTGCCAGCCCTGAAGGTTTGTGTGGGGCTTGGTTTGATGAGCAAAAACATTTTCCAGATGCAAGTCAATGGCCCGTTGTAAAGCGCCATCCTTTTTTGGATGAAGCCAAGCATCTTTTAACGCAATTTGGCAAGGGACGGGTTCCAGCAGACACAAGCGCGGCTCAATGGTTGAGCCACTTACCCTTGGATATTTCAAGGGGTACACCCTTTCAGCAGATGGTTTGGCGCGCCTTGATGCAAATACCGCTGGGACAAACTTGCTCTTACGCGCAATTGGCGCTGGCCATTGGCAAGCCCAGCGCGTCACGCGCAGTCGGCACTGCGGTTGGTCGCAACCCGATCAGTGTGTTAATTCCTTGTCACAGGGTCATTGGCAGTTCGGGTCAGATGACAGGTTATGCGGGTGGTCTCTGGCGCAAAGAGGCCATCCTGGGCATGGAATTCAAAGCAAATGGCCAACAAACCTAAGTCTCAGTCCTCACGGCATGCGTGAAACACAAGCAACCCATCAGGCGCTCGATTGGCGGGCTGATTACGTGATGTTGGGTGCCCTTTGGGGTGCTTCATTTTTGTTCATGCGAATGGGCGCTGCAGAGTTTGGTCCCTTGGTCACGGCTTGGCTGAGGGTTTGCATTGCCACCTTGATGCTTTTCCCCTTGATGGTGTGGCAAGGCCACTTGCATGTTTTCAAGGCCAATTGGAAATTGGTCCTTGGATTTGGCGTCATCAACTCCGCCATTCCTTTTGCACTTTACGCTTATGCCGTTTTGCACATCTCCACAGGACTGTCATCTATTTTGAATGCAGCGGTGCCGTTGTTTGCCGCCTTGGTTGCCTGGGTGTGGCTGGGAGATCGACTCAACCGGTGGCGTATGTCAGGCTTGGTCATTGGCTTCTTGGGTGTCTCCCTTTTGGCCAATTACCAAACCACTTTTCACAACGCTGCCAATCCAGACGCCAGTTCATGGGGCCAGCACACCGCCATTACCGCTTGCCTGTTGGCCACCATTTGTTATGCCATTGCAGGCAGTTTCAATAAAAAATACATGCCGAATCTGCCGGCTTTGGTGTCTGCCACAGGCAGCCAGTTTGGCGCCAGTCTGGCCTTAACCGTGCCCGCACTTTTTGCCTTGCCTGAAGCCATGCCGGGCGCACAAGCTTGGGGTTCTGTCTTGATGTTGGGGGTGGCTTGTACAGGCATCGCCTATGTTCTTTACTTTAGATTGGTCAACCGTGCTGGCCCCGCCAAAGCACTCACCGTGACTTTTTTAATTCCCGTCTTTGCGCTGATTTATGGCGTTATTTTCTTAGGCGAAACAGTCACTTTGATGATGCTCCTGTTGGGCATGCTGGTCATTTTGGGCACTGCATTGTCAAGCGGTTTGTGGCCCAAGAAATGACGCGCGCGCAATTGACCACAGCCACCCTCAACATCTTGCCCTGCAGAGTTTCTTAACTTGGTCAGCACACCCCGTTGGTGCAAGGTGCGTGCAATTTCAGCAGCACGCTCCCAAGAAGGTCTTTGATAAGGCAGATCTTCTACGGTGTTGTAGGGGATCATGTTCAACAAGGCGTATTTGCCCTTCAACAGTTTCACAATGCCTTCGATTTCTTCAGGTGTGTCGTTGATGCCCTTCAACAAGGTCCACTGATACTGAATGGGATAGCCTGTTTGTTGGGCATAATTTTCTGCAGCTTGGACCAAATCAATTGGACTCATCTGGGGTGCGCGAGGCAACAACTCGGCCCTTAGGTCGGCACGCGTGGTGTGCAAAGAAACGGCCAATGCAGGCTTCACATGTCCTTGAGGCAAACGTTCAAAAACACGTGGGTCGCCCACCGTTGAAAAGACCAATGACTTGTGCGCAATATTTCCAGCCGTGCCCAACACATCAATGGCGGCCATCACATTCTCAAGATTGTGAGCAGGCTCGCCCATGCCCATGAAGACCACTTTTTTAACCGGTCGATATTGGCGTGCAAACACCACTTGCGCCACCATTTCTGCGCTGCCAACTTGTTTGATGAGGCCGTCGCGACCCGTCATGCAAAACACACAACCGACCGCACAACCCACTTGTGACGATAC
>JBIKJX010000258.1:0-3511 GCA_044360785.1 Limnohabitans sp. | reverse complement strand
CGAACAGTGGGGCAAGTACGCGCTGGCTGCAGGCATGATTTGGTGGTTGGTAGTTTTGTACCAATGGTTCAAAGATGCCATCAGCGAAAGCGAAGGCGGCCTGTACAGCCGCAAAATTGATTTGTCCTTCCGCTGGAGCATGACCTGGTTCATCTTCTCTGAAGTGATGTTCTTTGGTGCTTTCTTCACTGCCCTGTGGTGGGCTCGTACGCACTCAGTACCTGCACTGGGCAGCTTGGAAAACGCGCTCTTGTGGCCCGACTTCAAAGCCGTTTGGCCCTCAGTGGCTGCTGGCGCAACGGCATCGCCTGCTGGCATCATTGAGCCCTTCCAAACCATGGGCCCCTTCTGGTTGCCAACCATCAACACCGCTTTGTTGTTGACTTCTGGCGTGACCTTGACCATTGCACACCATGCCTTGCAAGTGGGTGACCGCAGCAAGACCATCAAGTTCATGTGGATGACAGTGTTGTTGGGTATCGTTTTCTTGTTTGTTCAAGGCTACGAATATGCACACGCTTACAACGACCTGAATTTGAAATTGACCTCTGGCGTGTATGGCTCAACCTTCTACATGCTGACTGGCTTTCACGGTTTCCACGTGTTTGTCGGCATGCTCATGTTGTTGTTCATTACCTTGCGTTTGCAAAAAGGCCACTTCACCAAAGAGCGTCACTTCGGCTTCGAAGGCGCAGCATGGTATTGGCACTTTGTGGACGTGGTGTGGCTCGGTTTGTACATCTTGGTCTACTGGCTGTAAATTAGCCTCAAGCAAACAAAAAGCGCCCTTGGGCGCTTTTTTTGTGAATCAGAATCAAATGGGCTTATGCGCCTGCTGGAATACCAGAGGGCTGAATGTAGCCCATCTTCCAAGCAATCAAAATGCAAATGAAGAGCACAATGGAGAAGCCGACCCGAATGGCCAAGGCTTTCACCATGTTGCCTTTTGGGGCGGGCGCCGAAGGGCTGCCGTCTGTTGAATCGGATTCGATCTGAGCGCCGCCGCGCATCATGTAGAAGAGGGCGGAGGCCAAACTGGCCACGATGGCAAAGAAGGCAAGTGCAACTAGTATTTTCATGATGGGAATTATCGGATGAGTTGGTCGGCATTTTCGGCGTCTTCAAAAAAGAACACACACCTTCAAATGGTGTTGTGGTTTTTGTTGGCATTGGTGTGCGTGGCCATCACTTGTTCTTTAGGCTTTTGGCAACTGGGCAGAGCCCAGACCAAACTCGATTGGCAAGCAGAAATAACCCAAAAAGGGCAAATGCCAACGCTCGATGGCGCGTTTTTGGGAACCCCTCAAGACTCTGAGGGCAACAGAGCAGGATTGCTTCATCGGCCCATCAAGTTGGAAGGCGAATGGCTGGCGCCATTCACTGTTTACCTGGACAACCGGCAAATGAATGCGCGGCCCGGGTTTTACGTACTGACACCGTTCAAAGTCAAAGCCACGGGTGCCGTGGTGGTCGTGCAACGAGGTTGGATTGCGCGCGACTTCACCGACCGCATGCGCTTGCCAGCCATCCAAACCCCCGCGGGCACTGTCACGCTGAATGGCTTGATAGCCTTGCCACCCTCCAAGCTTTATGCCTTGGGTGAAGAAGGGCAAGCTGTAATACGGCAAAATCTAGACTTGCAAAATTTTCGCGTTGAGACTGGCTTGCCTTTGTTGGAAATCTCAGTCATTCAAACAGGCGCGGCCTCTGAAGGCTTGCTGCGTGAATGGCCTCAGGCCGCAACAGGTGTTGAGAAACACTATGGTTATGCCTTCCAATGGTTTGGATTGGCTCTTTTGATTGCATTGCTTTATGTCTGGTTCCAAATTGTCCGACCCCGTCTTAAATCCAAAGTCAGCACCCAGCCCTGAAAAAGCGCCGTGGACAGACTCCCCGCTGGACATGACGGTACACACCATGCCCAGTCCCAACGAGGCTGTTCAAGCCGATCAAAAGCGAACACGCATCGGTCGTTGGAAGATGTTGGCCGTTTTGTTGGTCTGTGCTTCGCCTGTCATTGCATCGTATTTCACCTACTACGTCATTCGACCTGAAGGTCGTCGCAACCACGGCGAATTGATTAACCCCCAGCGTACCTTGCCTGTCATGGAGGCCGTTAAGTTGAACGGCGAGAAAGTGCCTTTGAGTGCTCTCAAAGGTCAGTGGTTGTTGGTCAGTGTGGCCGATGCGTCATGCAACGAAACGTGCCAAAAGCATTTGTATTTTCAGCGTCAACTGCGTGAGTCTTTGGGTAAAGAAAAAGACCGCATCGATTGGGTCTGGCTCGCAACCGGCGATGCACCCATTGACGACAAGCTTATGCCCGCCTTATCTCAAGCCACAGTCTTGCGCATGACTTCCACACAAATTGGTGAATGGCTTCAGCCCGCTGCTGGTCGCCAGCTCTCAGACCATTTGTATGTGATCGATCCCATGGGCAATTGGATGATGCGATTTGCCCCCGGCATCGATTTGGCTTCTGCATCGCAAGCCAAAAAAGACCTTGAGCGACTCTTGCGCGCGTCTTCATTCTGGGACACTGCTGGCCGTTGATTCATGACCGAAGTCGACCTTTACAACTTATCACCGACTCTGCGTTTGCTGGGCATGGGTGTGCTCATTGCTGTGTTGCCTCTGGCTTTCACCTTGTATCGCAATCGGCACAATCCAGTCAATTCCAAATTGCGTGCCATGACGGTACTCACGTTGTTTCTCACCTTTGACTTGGTCTTGTTTGGGTCCTTCACACGACTGACCGATTCTGGTTTAGGTTGCCCCGATTGGCCTGGCTGTTATGGCAGTGCCAGCCCATTGGGCGCCGTTGCACACATCAATGCCGCCGAGGCCGCCATGCCCACAGGCCCCGTGACGCACAGCAAAGCATGGATTGAAATGATTCACCGCTACTTGGCCACTGCAGTAGGCTTCCTGATTTTGGTCTTGGCGGTCAGCAGCACATGGCAGCGTTGGAAGGGCCAACATTCGTTCCAAGGTGCATGGCAAGTTAAACCTTTCTGGGCTTGGCTCACCTTGGTGTGGGTGTGTATGCAGGGCGCATTTGGTGCTCTGACCGTGACCATGAAACTGTTTCCGGCCATCGTCACGCTGCATTTGTTAGGCGGTATTGGCTTGTTGGTTTTGCTCACTGCGCAAGTGGCATGGAAACCCAAACTTCAACGCCAAGAAATTCAAACAAAACACCGTCAATGGATTTGGGTGACAGCGGGCTTGCTGACCCTTCAAATTGCACTGGGTGCTTGGGTCAGTACCAACTACGCTGTCTTGGCCTGCGATGGATTCCCCGATTGCAATGGCCAATGGTGGCCAGCATGGAATGTGCAAGGCTTCGAAATTTGGCGGCACTTGGGCGTCGATTCAAAAGGGCAGTATTTGCCCTTTGAGGCCTTGGTGTCCATTCACTTTGTCCACCGGTTGATGGCCTTGGTGGTGTTTTCTTTTGCAGCCTTCATGATTTGGCATTTTAGAAAACACAAAGTACTCCCTGGACTGA
>JBIKJX010000257.1:0-3562 GCA_044360785.1 Limnohabitans sp. | reverse complement strand
CAGTCGTTTGCGCCGTGGCATTTTGTACAAAGTGGCGCGCGAATTGAAATGCAACAAGCTGGCCTTGGGTCACCACCGCGATGACATGTTGCAAACATTTTTCTTGAACATGTTCTTTGGCGGCAAGCTCAAAGGCATGCCCCCCAAATTGCTCAGCGACAACGGCGAGTTCATGGTCATTCGGCCTTTGGCCCATGTGGCCGAATCTGATTTGGCGCGCTGGGCTGAGCACCGTCAGTTCCCCATCATTCCTTGCACCTTGTGTGGCAGCCAAGAAAACTTGCAGCGCAAACAAATCGGTAACATGATTCGCGAATGGCAAAAAAAGTTTCCAGGTCGTATTGAAAATATGTTTGCCGCTTTGCAAAATGTGGTGCCTTCGCATTTGATGGACACCGAATTGCACGACTTCAAAAACTTAAAAATCACAGGCATGCCCACTGAAGACGGCGACAAAGCATTTGACGAAGAAAGTTTTGAAGCGCCCAATGTGATGGCCAGTCTGCAAGGTGTGCAGGTGGTTCAGCTGTGAGCTTGCCTTTGGAATCTCTGGTTGATTAATTTCTCAATGAAAGTGCTCAACATGACACGTCATTTCAAATTCATCTCTGGGCTTTTTGCCGTGTGCTGCCTGCTCTTTCTCAGCGGCTGTAGCACCCTGCGCGTGGTGGAGAGTCAGGTCCAAACCAACACGCAATGGCCTGCAGGCGCTGCCATTCCCAGTCAGGCCCTTTATCGTTTGGAGCGCTTGCCCGCCGACGCCAACAACATGCAAGCGGGTTGGGCAGAAGTTGAGTTAGAACCCATTTTGGCTGGCTTGGGTTGGAAGCGAAACGATGTCGATGCGAAATACAGTGTTTGGATTGGTGTTCAAGCTGCCGAATACGTGGTGGACATCCGAGGTCGTATTGTTCCCGGACCTTGGTTAAATTTGAACATTGGCAATGGCTACCGTCCCCGTGGCGTGGGCGTTGGTGTGGGATGGACATACACCCGGGGCGGCCCCCTTTACCCAGGCATGCGATCCGATATTCATGAGCCGCCCATCTATGTTCGCGAAGTCAGCATCCTCATTCGCGACCTCCAAACGGGCCAAGTGGTTTATCAAACCAAGGCCAGCCATGACGGTCCTTGGTCTGATCATCAAGCCATTTGGCGTGCCATGATTCCGGCCGCATTGCAGGGCTTTCCCAATCCAGCGCAGGTCAAACGCCGCGTCGACGTCACCATTCCGCGCTAAATGCAGGCCACCAGAATCATTGCCATTCGGCATGGCGAAACCGCGTGGAATGTTGACACTCGCATTCAAGGCCAACTAGACATTCCACTCAATGCCAAAGGGGAATGGCAAGCTGCCCAATTGGCGCAAGCCTTGGCGGCCCAAGACCCCTTGCACGCGGTGTACACCAGCGACTTAAAACGTGCACACCAAACCGCTACTGCTGTGGCTGTTCAGCAAGGGCTTGAAGCCGTCAGCCATCCTGGTCTGCGCGAGCGGGGCTTTGGCGCCTTCGAAGGCAAAACCTTTGCCGAAATTGAAAAGGACTTGCCCGAAGATTCCCTGCGTTGGCGAAAGCGCGATCCGCATTGGACGCCTCCCAATGGCGGTGAGTCCTTGGTGGTCATGGAACAACGCGTGCGTCAAACCTTGGACGAGTTGGCCGCCAAACACATCGGTCAGCACATTGCCTTGTTTGCGCATGGCGGCGTGATGGATTTGTTGTACCGCATTGCCACGCAACAAGATTTACAAGCACCTCGCACTTGGACCTTGACCAACACGGCCATCAATCGTTTGTTGTGGACGCCCCAAAGTGTGTCTTTGGTAGGCTGGGCCGATACGTCACACTTAGACGAATCGACGCGCGACGAGTTTTAAGTTTGTGAAAAACTCTTAGGCGGCGTGACACCCAAATGTCTGTAAGCCGCCAAGGTGGCGGTTCTGCCGCGTGGGGTGCGTTGCAAAAAACCTTGTTGAATCAAATACGGTTCAATGACATCTTCAATGGTGTCGCGCTCTTCACCAATGCTGGCGGCAATGTTGTCCAAACCAACAGGGCCACCGTCAAATCGATGAATGACCGCTTCGAGCAACTTGCGGTCCATCAAATCAAAACCTTCAGGATCCACATCGAGCATGGCCAAGGCACGTTTGGCAATGTCGTGTGTGATGTGGCCCACACCTTTCACATCAGCGTAATCGCGAACGCGCCTAAGCAATCGGTTGGCGATGCGCGGTGTGCCGCGTGAGCGTTTGGCAATCTCTTCGCCACCCGCGGCATCCATAGGAGCTTTGAGCAAGCTGGCACTGCGCTTCACAATGCGCGTCAACTCTTCGGGCGTGTAAAACTCTAAACGCGACACAATGCCAAATCTGTCGCGCAAAGGGTTGGTCAACATGCCTGCGCGTGTGGTGGCGCCCACCAAAGTGAAGGGTTGCAAATCGAGTTTGATGCTGCGCGCAGCAGGACCTTCACCAATCATGATGTCAATTTGGTAGTCCTCTAAAGCAGGGTACAAAATTTCTTCCACCACAGGCGACAAGCGGTGAATCTCATCGATGAAAAGCACATCGTTCTTTTCTAAATTGGTCAGCAAGGCCGCCAAGTCTTTGGGCTTCTCCAAAACTGGCCCACTGGTTTGACGCAGGTTCACACCCAGCTCAGCGGCAATGATGTGACTCAACGTGGTCTTGCCCAATCCGGGTGGGCCAAAGAGCAACACATGGTCGAGTGGCTCACCGCGCATTTTGGCAGCGCCTATGAAAATCTCGAGCTGCTCGCGCACTTTGGCTTGACCCACATAATCGTCCAGCAACTTAGGCCGCAGGGCGCGCTCGATGGCTTCCTCTTGGGGCGTTTCGGGTTTGGCATCCACCATGCGCGCAGGTGGCGGTGTTCCAAAGTCGTCGGTTTGAATGCTCATGTGTTTTGAATTTTATTTGGCCAAAGCCTTCAGCGCCATTTTGATGCCATCGCTCACACCCACGTCTGGAGGCAACGATTTCAAGGCCAACGCAGCTTCCTTGTCACTGTAGCCCAAAGCCACCAGGGCTTGCAAAATGTCGCTGGCATGATCGTGCGAGGTGCTGCCCGTGGTGACCAAGTCTGCGCCCAATTTGCCTTTCAGTTCCAGCAGCAAGCGCTCTGCTGTTTTCTTACCAATGCCGGGCACTTTGACCAAACGGCCCGCTTCTTGTTTCGTGATGGCCTGCGCCAAATCGGCCACACTCATGCCCGATAAGACGCTTAAGGCCGTCCGCGGGCCCACGCCGGAAATTTTGACCAATTGCCTGAAAGCCGCTCGCTCTTCTGCGGTGGCAAAGCCATACAGCAGTTGCGCATCTTCTCGAACAACAAAATGCGTGAGCAATTTGACCTTCTCGCCCAAGGCGGGCAGGTTGTAGAAGGTGCTCATGGGCACACTGACCTCGTAGCCCACGCCATGACAATCCACCATCACTTCAGGTGGGTTTTTGTCGATCAAAGTGCCTGTTAACTGACCAATCATGGCGTGCCGTTCTTCTTCATCAGATAAGTGCCTATCATTAGGGGGTAAGACT
>JBIKJX010000019.1:0-12795 GCA_044360785.1 Limnohabitans sp. | reverse complement strand
CTAGCGTGTGGAGTTTGTACTACACAGAACCTTCCAGGTACAACTGGATGCTGCAATACTATCTTCGTTCTGAGGGTCTGGCACTCAGTTGGGTTGGTACAGGCAGGTTGATTTTTAGCCTGAATTACAGCGATGATGAGTTTGCAGAAGTTTTGGCAAGATTTGTAAGCGCATGTGAAAGAATGAAAAAGGACCAGTGGTTTTGGGCTCCGCCAGAATTGACCAATCAAAAAATTAAACGCGGAATTTTTAAAGAAATGTTTTTTTCAAAAAATCAGCTCATCAACAGTTGAATGAATCTGTTAAGGAAAATAAGACCATGACCGCACCATTAGACACAGAACAATTGCGAAAAATTCGAGAAGACCTTCTTGACTCAATCGATGAAGAGCTAGAGATGGCATTAGAGGATGGTGAAAATGAAAACCATCCCCATGCATCTTCTGAAGAAAAACGTGCTCGTGCACTTTACTTCCGCGAACTACTGCGATTACAAGGCGAATTAGTGAAGTTGCAAGATTGGGTTGTTGCTAACAAGCAAAAAGTGGTGATTCTTTTTGAAGGACGCGATGCTGCAGGCAAGGGGGGTGTGATCAAACGTATCACACAGCGCTTGAATCCTCGCGTCTGCCGTGTTTCTGCTTTGCCCGCCCCGAACGATCGCGAAAGAACCCAATGGTACTTTCAGCGGTATGTGAGCCATTTGCCAGCTGCTGGCGAAATTGTGCTGTTTGATCGCAGTTGGTACAACAGAGCAGGCGTTGAAAAAGTCATGGGCTTTTGTTCTGATGACGAATATGAAGAATTTTTCAGAACAGTTCCTGAGTTTGAAAAAATGCTGATGCGCAGTGGTATCAAACTACTGAAGTACTGGTTTTCAATTACAGACGACGAGCAACATGCAAGATTTTTAGGACGTATTCATGACCCACTTAAACAGTGGAAATTGAGCCCGATGGACTTGGAAAGTCGCAGAAGATGGGAAGACTACACAAGGGCTAAAGAGACCATGATTGAAAGAACCCATACACCAGAAGCGCCTTGGTGGGTTGTTCAAGCTGTGGACAAAAAAAGAGCCAGACTCAATTGCATTGACCATTTATTGAGTCAGTTCAATTATCATGAAATTGAGCACTCGCAAATTGACATGCCAGCCCGGGTGAGAAACCCTGATTACATACGTCACCCGGTTCCTCAGAACATGATTGTTCCTGAAAAGTACTAAAAAAAACCGCCTAACAAGGCGGTTTTTTTTGTATCCATCAATTCGGTTTAGTGATACATCTGTTTGGGATTGGTATCAATCAATTCACCTTTGAGAAGATACAAAGGTGCTTTGTGATACAAGATGATGTCATGGAAGGGATCAGTCAAAATTTTGGTCATCCAAACCAAGCCTGTTTGAACATCTTTAAGGAAAAACAAATGGACAGTTCTGAAGAGCAGACCAGCAACACCCAAGAACAACCAAGCTGCACCCACTTGTCGTACCCATTCGGTTAAGTTTTCCCAAGGTTCAATAATGCCGAAAAGACCTGGTTGTACATACAAGGCCATGGGCATGATGGCCCAAATGCTCAGCAAAACAATTTTGCGATTTAAGTTGTAGCCAACTTTAATTTCTTCTTTGTATTCATGCGTTGCTTGATTGACTTCGTCATAGCCAAGTGGCTCGAAGAAAAAGTGGCCTGATTGGCGTGTTGTCATTGAAATTAACCAAGCAATCAAGGCGGAAATAACCGGATCGATGAGCAGGTAGGCATAAGCAACCACAAAACTTATGGCACTGATTAAGTGAAGAGTTTGATTGATTCGGCTGTGATGGTAATAGCGGTGATCATCAAATCGCTGTATTCTCAATGCTTCAAAAAAAGTAGTCACATCGTCTCCAAGTAGAAAATGGGCAGCACACATTGTGCATGCTCAGATGATTGTGGAAGATGATGAAATTTCAATGACAAGTTTTATTTGTCACTGAAATTTCATCAAATATTTTTTATTCATAGAAATGTCATCAAATTGTTAAAAATTCAATTGAAGATATCCATATGGAAATTGTTGATTCACCCATTGTTCTGGAAGACTATCCTGCAAGCCGCCCGTCGATGCGAATTGCTGTTGTCACTGAAACATGGCCGCCTGAGGTAAACGGCGTTGCAGTCACTTTGGCAAAGTTGGTTCAAAGCTTGAGTCAACGAAACCACGATGTTCAACTCATCAGACCTCGGCAAGCCAAAGCAGATGCTGGTTTGAGAGATTCAAATTTAGAAGAAGTTCTAATGCGTGGCATGCCGATTCCACGTTATCCAGAGTTAAAGCTCGGACTTCCTAGCAAAAAAACGCTTGTTAAAGCGTGGACGCAGAGGCGGCCTGATGTGGTTCACATTGCCACGGAAGGGCCTCTTGGATGGTCCGCATTACAGGCCGCCAAGGTATTGAAGTTGCCTGTTACCTCCGATTTTCGAACCAATTTCCAGAGCTATTCAAAACACTATGGCATTGGGTGGCTCAGAAAGCCCATCGTGGCCTATTTGCGAAAATTTCACAACGCTACAGCGTGCACCATGGTGCCAACCCGCGAGCTGCAGAGAACGCTTGGAGAAAATGGATTCGTCAATTTAAAAGTCGTTTCGAGAGGCGTCGACACCTCGCTTTTCAATGCGAACAAGCGTGATCCAAATTTACGCGCTTCTTGGGGTGCAACAGACCAAACGAAGGTACTGATCTCTGTAGGTAGGATGGCACCTGAAAAAAATCTAGAACAAGTGCTCAAAGTGTTTGATGCTGTTAAATCGTTGGGAACTCAAATGAAGTTGGTCATGGTGGGTGACGGACCTCTCAAAGAACAATTTAAACAGCGATATCCTGAAATAATTTTCCCTGGTATGTTGACTCAGGTCGATTTGGCCAATTATTACGCCAGCTCCGATTTGTTTGTATTTCCAAGTCAGACTGAAACCTTTGGCAATGTGACATTGGAGGCTTTGGCCAGCGGCATACCTGTGTTGGCCTTTGATTGTGCAGCAGCAAGAGACTGGGTGAGAACGGGCGTCAATGGTTGGTTAATTCCTGAAGACCAACCGGCAGAATTTGCTTCTAAAGCGGTTGAAATTTTTAACTCAAAGATGCTTTTGGAAACTGTGACAGCAAGCACACGCCAGCAAATTGTCCATTTGGATTGGGATCAAATTGCTGAGCAGGTCGAGTCTGTTTTCTGGGATGCCATCCGCATGAAGTAAAGCATGCCGATGGTCATGAGGCTACCCATCAAGATCATGACCCAATGCAATGGCAGTGACATGGCCAAAAGGCCACTGTAAACGCCCAACATCAACATCACACTGGCATTTTCATTAAATCCTTGGACGGCAATCGATCTGCCGGCTGTAAGCAGCGTGTACCCCCTGTTTTGTAGCAAAGCATTCATGGGCACCATGAGCATGCCGCCCGCAAATCCAGTGACCAGCATGAGGGGAATAGCAATCCAAAGAGTACTTGTAAACGCCAGAGCTGGCAAAGACAAGCCTAACCAAATGCCCAAGGGGAGCACTTTGAAGGCATGGTGAAGGGCAACCCAATGACCAGCCACACCCGCCCCAAAAATAACGCCAAAAGCGACGATCGCTTGTAGCAAACTGGCTTTTTCCAGCGGCATGTTCAATTGTTCTTGTGCCCAAAGCAAGACAGCAAATTGAACGACAGCCCCAATTCCCCAAAATAGTGTTGTGACTGCGAGCGAAATTTTGCCGATGGGATCTCGCCATAAAACGCGATTGCTGTCTAGAAAATTCTTCACCATGGCCAATGGATTCCGACTTTGTTGCTCGTACTGAACATCATGGTGTGGAATGCCAAAATTCAATAAGGCAGCCGCAAAATAGATCAGTATCAAGGAGAGCAGAGGACCTGCATATTGAGTCTGAACGGATAGCGCAAAAGTTTCAATGAAGGTCTGATTCAGCAGGTGCATGAATTCAAAGTTTTTTGAAGCTACCAACAACCCGCCGCAGGCTGTCCCCAAAATGACGGACATCACCACAGTAACTTCTAACCAACCATTGGCCTTCACTAGCAAATCTGCACGCACAGTTTCAGTCACCAAGCCATACTTGGCGGGTGCGTAGGCAGAGGCAGCCATTCCTACAATGGCAAAAGCAACCATAGGGTGAAAGCTGGTAAAGATGAATGCAACGCCTGCAACTTTAAGAGCGTTCATACACGCCATCAGTTTGGCTTTTGAAAATGCGTCCGCCAGGGGACCCATCAAGGGTGCCAAAAAGACGTATGAAAGCGTGAAAGAAAATTTGAGCAAAGGTGCCCACCAGCCAGGGTAGCCTTGCTCAGTCAGAAAAGCGATGCCGAGAATGAGGAGTGCATTGTCTGCTAAACCTGAAGCGAACTGAGCGCTGATCAGGTAAAAAAAACCCTTTGGCATTGTTATGCCGGAATTTCTTCTGATGTGTAAAGTGTATTTTTAGCTTTGAAATTCAAGGCCAATTGATTTCGGCGACCAATGCCTTGATACGCAATGCCTAAATCTTGAAGCATTTGGGGATCATACAAATTGCGACCGTCCAAAATGAGCGCACGTTTCATGTTGGAAAGCAACACCTCAAAATCTGGATGGTGAAATGTTTTCCATTCAGTGACGACCAACAAGGCGTCAGCGTCTTCGGTTGCGTTGTAGGCTGAATCAGCAATACTGAATCGTTCAAGAGTTTCATTGCTGTCTGTATCGTCTTTAATGGCTTCAAATCCTTCATGTGATGCAAGAGGATCAAATGCACTGACGGTTGCACCACGCTTTAGCAGTTCTTGAATAATCACGCGGCTTGGTGCTTCACGCAAGTCGTCAGTATTTGGCTTGAATGACAAACCCCACACGGCAAACTTAAGTCCACTAAAGTCTGCACCAAAATATTGAATTAAGCGCGAAACCAATAATGTTTTTTGATGATCATTGACGTTTTCAACAGCCGTTACGACTTTCATCTGGCTGCCGCAATCCAACGCAGTTTGAATGAGAGCACGCGTATCTTTAGGGAAGCAACTGCCACCATAGCCTGTGCCTGCATATAGAAAGTCATGACCAATGCGTTGGTCTGCGCCAATGCCCCTACGAATGCTGTCAATGTCTGCACCCAGCAAATCAGACAAGTTGGCAATTTCATTCATGAATGAAATGCGAGTGGCCAACATGGCATTGGCAGCATATTTAGTCAATTCAGCACTTCTAACGTCCATCCAAATGGTCCGTGCATGGTGGCGGTTAAAACTGGAATACAGCAATTCCATTTTTTGATGAACGATTTGATAGTTTTCGCTCTTGTCTAAACCAATCACAATTCGGTCAGGGTGCATGAAGTCTTTGATGGCAGCACCTTCTTTTAAGAATTCTGGGTTTGAAATAACTTCAAACATTGATTCCTGAATGCCGCGCTTTTTCAACTCTTCTTCTAAACAATTTTGAACACGGTATGCAGTGCCAACAGGGACTGTCGATTTGTTCACAATCACTTTGAATTTCTTAATGTGACGTCCAATTTGAGAAGCAACTGTCAGAACATGCTGCAAATCTGCAGAGCCATCTTCTTTGGAAGGGGTGCCAACGGCAATGAATAAAACTTCGCCGTGTTCAACTGCCAAAGCCATGTCAGTGGTGAACTGAATGCGGCCTTCAGCTCTGTTTCTAGTCATGAGTTCTTGAAGACCCGGTTCGTAGATGGGTAGACCTGCTGCATTGAGGGTTGCGATTTTGTTCGCATCAGAGTCAATGCACATGACCTGGTGACCTAGTTCTGCCAGACATCCACCTGTCACAAGACCTACATAACCAGCACCAACAATTGAAATCTTCATGAACATCTCCTTGGTTGGCACAATTCTGAAACGTGAAAATTTCTTTATCGTGAAGGATTGATGTATTTTTGATGACAGGAAAATTTTTGTTTAGATTTTATGAACGCATCGTGATTGGAAGAAATTTTTTCCAATGGAGATTAAATTCTTTGTGAACATACCAAATGAAAACGATTGAAATAGCGGTGCCATGAATTGCAAACATCATTCCGGTAAAGGTAAACGAGCCATCGGCAATGAGTCTTTTGCCAATCGTGATCATGTTGTAGTAGCCAACGAAACACAAGAGCGCCAGTGCAATAGAAAAGCTTCTGCCTACCCTCGGATTGACACTGGAAAGGTGAACTGCGAGAAGTGTCAGTACGATGGCTGAAATGATGAGACCTAGTCGCCAAAATAACTCGCCTTTATCGCTATATTCGCGACTCTGAAGCAGTTCGAGCGTGCTGCGCATTTGGCTTTGCCGATCAAAATTGAGTTGTCGGGCAATGGGATCAACTAAATATTTGAAATTTTCAAAATCAATGACTCGTGTTAGTCCAGTTTCATGATTGATGATGGTTTGCTGTCCGTTTTCCAAAACCAAAAACTTTCGGTCATCAATGAATGAAATGCGACCGTCTTTGGCAGTTGTAATCGTTTCAACAGGGCCTTCAGTTTTCGAGATGAAGACACTTCTGGCCGATTCGCCAGATAACTCTTTCTTCTCAATGAAAAAAACAGATCTTGATGCAGCTGACTCTTGAAATTGCCCTGGCGCAACTCTCTCAATATCACCTCTTTTCTCAAATCGTTCTTTCAAAAATTGAGTCTGGTAGTTACTCCAAGGCCATGCAAAAAGTAAGAGTAAAACGATGGCGCTAAAGATGGGCCAGCTAAATTTAAACAGTGGCTTTAAAAATCTCGTCGTTGAAACACCACTTGAAAACCATATGACCATTTCGCTGTCTAAATGCATCCTTGAAAATGTATAAACCACAGAGACAAATAAGCTCAAGGTCAAGATAGGTGCCGCGTTGCCTATTCCATTCAGTGCAATGAGCATGACAACCTCGGAAGGATCAACTTGCCCCTTGGATGCCAGACCTAAAATTCGGATCAGCATGATGGTCATCACAATGGTGAACAAGACGACAGAGGCGCCACCAAAGTTTCTGAAAAGATCTGACTGAATACTCTTTTCAAATGTTTTCATGTCATCACCAACTCACAAGCCATTTCAGACAGGTTCCCATTGGGTTAACCACTGAACCATGTCGTTTAGCCCCGTTGCAATGGGGGTTTCTGGCCAAGGGCCAATCCATTCTTTTAATTTTTGATCGTTGGCACAGGTCAAGGGTACATCTGAGACCTGCATGGGTGCAAATTCAATTTTGGGTGTCATATTCAATGCCCCAGCAAGCGTCGACAAAAAATCAAGCACTTGAATGGGGTTGGAATGGCCAATGTTGACGATGTCCTTGCGCCCTTTGGCTATCTGTAACTCAATGAGTTTTGAGATGGCATAGACGGTATCGCCAACGTAGGTAAAGTCTCTTTTGAGCTTGCCTTCAGCAAACAAACAAACTGTTTGTTGTTTGCGTATTTTTTCAGCAAACATGACAGGTGCCATGTCCAGTCTTCCCCATGGACCGTAGACTGTAAAAAAGCGAAGCCCCAACGAAGGTGTTTTGTATTGTGAAAAATATGCATGCGCCATCAGTTCATTGGCTTTTTTGGTGGCAGCGTAAAAAGATTCAGGCGATTCGCAGCGGTCAGTCTCATTGAATGGCGCATCCATACGAGCGCCATAAACACTTGACGAACTGGCATACAAAAACTCTTCGACATTGAATTGTTTACAGGCCTCTAATACATTGGCAAAGCCGTTTAAATTGGACTTCACAAAATCCATAGGGGCTTTGACAGAGTGTCTAACGCCAGCTTGTGCGGCCAGATGAACAACAACCTCAGGTTGGACTTGTTTAAAGAGCTTCAAAACTGCGTCGTGATCAGACAGATCGACAGCGTGATATTCAATTTGATTTTTTTTCAAAAAATGGGCAATGCGGTCATAGCGCAGTTTTTGAAGTCTGAGGTGGTGACTGTCACCCACATCAAAAAATTGATTGCGAAAGTTGTAAATGTCGCATCCGACAACGTCATAACCTTGTCTGAATAGATGCTCAGACAAGCAGGAGCCAATAAATCCAGCTGCACCAGTAATAAGTACTTTTCGCATCATGTCAATAATTTATGCGGCATTCATGACATTGTCATGAAACTTGGTTGAAATAAAAATGTCTCAATTCACAAGACCTTGTTCAATTCAAATGAACCAAGACCATTTGAACCTTTTCGTTTCCAGAAGTTTTCTGTTGGGCTCAACCTGCTTGGTTAGCTGCGCTTGGATGATTTCTGTGATTCTGATGTCGAATGGGTTCAACTCAATCTGGATGATGTCAATTCATGCAAATCCAGTTTTGCCATCTTGGATTTGGTCGCTTTTAAATTTGGGCGGTGATGCCTGTGTTGCATTGTTAATTTTGTTGGTGATGGAAAGACGACCCAGTCATTTAACTTCATGGCTCATGAAAACATGGTTGTTAGGTTTGCTTGTTGTTCAAACTTTTAAGCATCTAATTTCAATGCCAAGGCCAGCAACGATTTTGGGAAAAGAAAACCTCACCTTGATAGATCAGCCTCCTTTGCTCGGTGGATCTATGCCATCGGGACATGCATTGGCTGCTATTTCTTGTGGCTTAATTTTGATGGCAGTGTTGAGGTCCAAGGGCTACAAAAATTCCCTTATTGCCGGGGTTGGACTCATATCCTGTTCTGTTGCATGGTCTAGGGTGGCTGTGGGGGCGCATTGGCCATCAGATGTCATTGCTGGTGCTGGCTTGGCTTTGCTTATATTGACCTTGTCAACCTTTTGGGAACTTCGACAAAGTTGGAGTTTGTGGTTTCAAAAAAAATCTGGGGCAACGTTCCTCATTGTTTTGCACCTCTTAATTTCATTTCACTTGCTGTATCCCCAATCCCATTTAATTTTTATCCAATTCATTCAGTTTTTTCTTGCTTTTGTTTCTGTTCATCGGGCTTATGTTCTTTACAGAGATTATTTTGGAAATATGCCTTTTGCCTTTGAAAAAAAATCATGAACATGCTTGTCTCAGAAAACAATTTTGAACCTCACGTACGTGTTAGAAAGTGGTTTTATCGGATCTCCTTTTGGCTATTGGCATTGGTTTTATTGTTTGCTTTGGTTCGTCATGCAAATTGGAATTTAACGGCTTCATTGCTTTTAGATTTGCCAATGACCACTCTTCTATCTTGTGCAGGTATTTGGGTACTTAGTTTTGTTTTCAGAGCCATCAGATTTCAGTCTGAATGGAAAAACCAAGGTCAGATTCCATTTCTTGCTGCATTGCGAGCGACTGTATTGCACAACGCTGCAGTGATATTGGTTCCATTCAGAATCGGTGAGCTGGGCTATCCGGTTCTCGTCAGAGAACTGATCAATGTGCCATGGCAACAATGTGTCCGAAGTTTACTGTGGCTGAGATTTCAAGATGGCGTTGTATTGATGACGCTTGCGCTATTGATATTGCCAAATTTCAGCCTTGAACTTCGTATTTTGATTTTGAGTTTGTGCCTGATTGCAGTGTTAAGCACAAGACGATACTGGCTTAAGTTGTTGCGCTCTCGTCACTTTGTCATCAGTCAACTTAGAGCATTTCTTCATCAACGCTCGGACGGTTGGGGTTGGTTGTGGTCAATACTGAATTGGGTCAGCAAGCTTTTTGTCGTCGCATGGATGATCAAAAGTTTGACTCATTTGGAAGTGCTTCGCTCTCTAAAAGGTGCGTTGACGGGTGAATTGTCAGCGCTCCTACCGTTGACGGGTCCCGCTGGATTTGGAACCTATGAGGTAGGCGTTTGGACCGGTATTGGTTTACCTTGGTCTCAAATGAGTCAATTGATGGCCAGTATTTTTGTGACGCATATTTTCTTCCTTTCGGTGTCCTTGTTGTTGGCGCTTATTTTTGTACTTAAAGATAGCGATACAGATATTTCATTCCGATCATTCAAAAGTAGCGCAAATGTTTAAGAATGAAAATCACTTGCAAGGTGATCAACTGCCAAAGCGTCATTTTCTGTCTGTGGTTGTGCCCATGTACAACGAAGAAGAACTGGCTGGTGATTTAATTTTTGCTGTACAAAATGCACTGAATGATTATTCACATCCGTGGGAGTTGATCGTTGTCGATGACGGTAGCAATGATGGAACTTGGCTAGCTTTAAAAAATGCAGCTGCCATCGCAGGACCGCATGTCCGCTTGATCAAATTGCTGCGTAACTTTAAACAAACAGCTGCCATGCAGGCGGGAATTGATGCTGCGCGAGGTGATGTGATTGTCACGATGGATGGTGATCTACAAAATGATCCTACTGACATTCCTCATTTGGTCAGTAAGCTTTTGAATGACGATCTGGACATGGTTGCCGGATGGCGAAAGAACCGACAAGACGGCTTCTGGTTGCGGAAAATACCCTCCAAATTGGCCAATCGTTTGATTCGAAATGTCAGCGGGCTCAATTTTCAGGACTTAGGCTGTAGCTTGAAAGCCTTTCGAGCATCGGTTTTGAGAAAAGTTCGCTTGTACGGTGAGATGCACCGATTTATACCTGCCTGGTTGGCAACAGTGACGTCGCCACAGCGAATGGCAGAAGTGCCTGTTAAACATTTTCCGCGGCAAAAGGGAGTATCCAAATACGGTTTATCACGAACCTTCAGAGTCTTGCTAGATCTTCTCTCAATTCATTATTTCTTGAGGTTTGGTTCTCGACCCGGTCATTTTTTTGGTGGACTGGGGAGCATCGTGACAGCCATTGGTTTTTTGATCCTGACTTATTTAGGTTTCTTAAAACTGTCGGGTGAATCCATTGGAAACCGGCCTTTGATGTTTCTAGGGTTTTTTGCTGTGGTGAGTGGCATTCAACTTTTGACGACAGGTGTGATTGCTGAAATTTTGATGCGTACCTATTACGACGCAGGCAAATTCAATTCATACCATACCCTTCAAACGGATACTTTAGAGGCTTCGGAGGGGTGGCATGTCACAACAAATGTTTGACAGACCGGGTCTCCAAAAATTCTTTGCTTGGTATTTGTGCCCACTTTTTTTGCTATCAATTTACTTGATGGGTCTTGATAGGTCCTTCCTATTTGATGTTGACGAAGGTGCATTTACTGAAGCTACTCGTGAAATGCTGGTTTCCAGAGACTGGTGGCACACCACCTTGAATGGCGTAGACCGATTCGACAAGCCAATTGGTGTTTATTGGCTCCAAGCCATCAGTGCCAGTTTATTTGGCTTGAATGAGTTTGCATTTAGATTGCCATCGGCGCTGTCCGCTTGGATCGCTACTTTGGCGCTTTGTTTTTTTGCAAATGAAAAGTGGGGTGTTAAAGCTGCGTTCATTGCCGCCTTGATATCGTCCACCAGTTTAGGCCCTTGGGCAATGGCAAGAACCGCAACGGCAGATGCTTTGCTGGGAATGTTTTTTGTACTTTCATTTCTCGACTTGTGGCGTGCGATTGAAACGCAGAAACTGTTTTACAGCAGGCGATTGGCCATCTGGGTAGGCCTAGGTCTTTTGGTCAAAGGACCGGTTGCTGTTGTTGTGCCACTGGGTACCCTGATTGTTTATTTTTTCTTTGTTCATTCAACACGAATGCACATCAAAAAAATGACATTGGATGTTTGGTCTTGGATTTTGTTGTTAGCCATTTCTGTTCCATGGTATCTCTACGCATATGTCAGGCATGGGCAATTATTCATTGATGGATTTTTACTCAAACACAATGTGGAACGATTTACAGGCAGTCTAGAGGGGCACTCGGGCGCTTGGTTTTATTTCTTAATGGCCATGCCCATCCTGTGGATGCCTTGGTCAGTTTTTATCTTTAAGGCTTTTGCTAATTTCAAAAGTCAGTGGAACCATCCCTTGTTAAAGTTTTCTTGGATTTGGTTTTCTTTTGTTTTGATTTTCTTTAGTCTGGCCAACACCAAGTTGCCTCATTATTTGCTTTATGCGGGTCCTGCTGTTTGTGTACTACTGACATTTACCTCGTTACAAGCATCCAGAATGATTTGGTTTTTGAATTGGACCATTGCGCTTATGGGCTTGGCCTTGTTGCTGTTTTTACCTGAGTTTCTTCAAGAACAGAATCAGCTGATTGGAAATGCTGTGTACCAACAGTTGTTCAGAGATTCGGAAACAGTTTCAATGTTGAAGTGGTTAGTTGGATTGCCATCTGTTTTCTGCGCGCTTTTTGCTTTGAATATTTTTTTTAAAAAAATGAATGTCTTCATTTTTGATGATTTGAATCAAATTCTTTCGGCCAGTGTGGCAGTTTTACAGAGTGTTCTCTTGGCTTTGATTGTTTTGCCATGGTGGGCTCAAACCCTACAGGCACCTGTTCATGATTTGGCTGTTAAGTTAAAAGATCGATCTGAAACCATTGTTCAGTGGGGCGTCCATTTCCCATCATTTGCAACATACAGGCATATGGAAGCCCCCAAAAGAGAGCCAAAGCCAGATGAAATGGCCTTGGTCAAGAATCAAGCACCCTACTGGCCTTCGGATTGGGAAGTTGTTGCAAGCAGTGGGCCTTTGTCTGTTGTGAAACCTTCAACGCTTTCTAAAGGATCACCATGAAACAGTTGGCGGTTCCAATCAAAATTTCTCGTCTGCGTCACTTTTCTTTCGATAGACATTGCGTAGGCAGTTGTCTATTTGTTTTGATGCTAAGTGTCTGTTTGTTTTTAATGTGGCCTCATTTAGATTTGTGGGTGACTACTTACTTTTATTCTGGCGATGGTTCCTTTCCGGCCAATGACTATTGGTTTGTTAATTTTGTTTACGTTGCGGTACCGTGGCTTGGTC
>JBIKJX010000255.1:0-3585 GCA_044360785.1 Limnohabitans sp. | reverse complement strand
GCGACGTTCTTCCAATTCACGCAAATAGCCCAAGCGGTTTTCCAGTTCGCGAAGTTGGATGTCGTCAAGACCGCCTGTTACTTCTTTTCTGTAGCGGGCAATAAAAGGCACCGTTGCGCCGCTATCCAACAAACTCACAGCCGTCTGAACTTGATCAGGACGAATTTTGATTTCAATGGCCAGTTGGCCGATTATTTTCTGCATCTCGAGGGCTAATTTCTACAATTTTTTGTCACAAAGCCGACGAGTTTGCCACATCCTGGGCGCTGTTCAATCGCTTCGGAGTTCCGCCTTTAATTTTTCACCAATATCGGGGCGTGCTGCAAAGGGATTGGGTGGGTTCTGTTGCTGCACGATGGCCTCCATCCGCGTTTGAACATTGCCCAATGCATGCGGATGGCTGTAGATGTAGAACTGATCTTGGGCAATGGCATCAAACACCATGCGAGCCGTATCAGCCGCCGAAACTTTGCCGCTGTTAACCGCCTTGTCGCTCATGGCTTGACCTATCTTTTGGCTCTTGGTGGCTTTTTGATGGGGAAGTTCAGCGGGTCGATTTCGATGGCTTTGACTGATGCCAGTCGGGACAAAGTACGGACACAAGACACTGGCGCTGACTTGATCAGTGACCAGTTTGAGGTCTTGGTAAAGTGTTTCAGACAAGGCCACAACGGCATGTTTACTGACGTTGTAGACGCCCATGTTGGGGGCTGTTAGAAGGCCTGCCATGCTGGCCGTGTTGACAATATGACCCTGGTAGCCAGGATTTTTTTTGGCAGCTGCCAGCATCATGGGTGTGAACAAGCGAACACCGTGCACGACACCCCATACATTGACGCCTAAAACCCATGTCCAATCGGCCACGGTATTTTCCCAAATGAGACCACCCGAGCCCACACCTGCATTGTTGAAGACAAAATGAGGGGCACCAAATTGTGCTTCCACTTCTTTGGCAAGTGCTTCCATTTCAGAGGCATTAGAGACATCCACTCGTTTGGCCAAAACCTTGACGCCCATGGCGCTTATTTCAGCTTGGGCTTTGTCTAGGGCATCTTGTTGAACATCAACCAAAACGACATTCATTTTGTAGTTGGCGGCAATTCGTGCACATTCCAAACCAAATCCAGAAGCACCACCCGTTAAAACGGCCGTTTTATTTTCAAAATTTTGAATCATGGCATGGCCTTTTTAAGAATAAATCCGTTGCGCGGAAAGTGAACATGAACAGTGCCAGTGCGTTCGTCTTCGCGCCGCAGTGTGAGTCGAGTTTTGCTGGCAGCAACTAAGATGCCCTGAGTGGGCTCAAGACCAAAGTTGTCGGCGGTTACCACCACCTCACTGCCCAGTGCAATGTCGTGCTCGTTCACGAATTGCATTGCGCTGACATCGGCGGGACTTGCGTGCTTGGCAATTTCAATGGCCTCGCTAGATTTCATCTTTGTGAAGTTGTGATGGCCGATGGATTTGATGCGCGTCATCCAATCTTTGAGCAAGGGGGTGGCATCCAAAATGCCTGCCAAGCTAGGTGTTTTTTCCAAGGTAAACCACAGTGGATGGTAGACAGAAAAATCGGCAACGCTAGGCACATCACCCATTAGATAGGGATGTACAGTCAGCATGTCGGAGATGCGTCTCAGATAGCTTTTGTAGGTGCTCCTAGCCTCACCCAATGACATTCTGGGTGCACCACCGCGCATGGCTGCGCGATCGGCCACAAAGGCCTTGACGGCCTCATCAGGTGCGCCTGAAAAAATATCTGCCACGCCAGCGGGTTGAAAGTTGTAAGCCATGGCAGCTTGAAAAACGGATGTATCGGCCCATTGCGCCACAATTCTTGAAGCACCATTGACGGGTGAGGGATACAGGCTAGGCGTTGGTTGGAATTTTTCTAGGACATCGGCAATCAGGCTGGTGTCGCAATAAATGTCTGCACCAATTTGCAAGATCGGTGTTCTTCGATGACCGCCAGTGAGACAGGTTAAATCTGGTTTGGGCATGATCATCGGAATGATGACACTGTGCCAATCTAATTTTTTGTAGCCCAAAATTAAGCGGATTTTTTCTGCAAAAGGCGAAGTGGGATAGTGGTGCAGGATAATCTGTGACATGAACTTCCAATCCTTTCGGTTTAGATCAACTTGACCAATTGCTTGCCAAAATTGCGACCTTTTAATAAGCCCATGAAAGCTTCAGGGGCTGCAGCCAATCCTTGCGCAATGGTTTCGCGAGGATTGAGTTTTCCTGAAGCGACCAATTCACTCAATTCGGCCAAAGCAGCTGGCCACACTTCCATGTGCTCGCTCACAATGAAGCCTTCGATGGTCATGCGACTTTTCAAGATCAGCGTAGGGTTGGTCATGGGCAAGGGTTCGCCGTTGTAGCCGGCAATCATTCCGCAAACCGCAATGCGAGAAAAGTCGTTGGCCCTTAACATGACGGCGTCAAGCACCATGCCCCCCACATTTTCAAAATGGCCATCGATGCCATCTGGACAGGCTTCTTTGAGTGCTTTGGACAGGGAGATGTAATCGGTGTGTTCTTTGTAGTCGACACAGGCATCAAATCCCAACGCTTGAACCACGTAGTCGCACTTGGCTTTGCCCCCTGCAATACCCACCACTCTGCAGCCCCGTGCTTTGGCCAATGCGCCATAGGCACTGCCTACAGCACCACTGGCCGCACTGACCGTGACTGTTTTACCAGTCTTGGCTTGGATGATGTTGTTCAAGCCATACCAAGCGGTGACGCCAGGCATGCCCACCGCACCCAAGTAATGGCTGATGGCAATTTTTTCAGTATTGACTTGCTTCAAAGCACCAGGGAGCGTGGCATTGATGACACTGTATTCTTGCCAACCCCCCATGCATTGCACGGTTTGACCCACACTGAATTTGGGGTGCTTACTTTCAACCACCACACCCACAGTGCCGCCAATCATGACTTCATTGAGGGGTTGGGGTTGCGCATAATTTTTGCCAGCATTCATGCGTCCACGCATGTAGGGGTCCAAGCTCAAATAATGATGCTTCACCAGTACCTGACCTTCGTTGAGAGCGGGTGTTTCCGCGGTCACCAACTTAAAGTTGGAGGGTGTTGGTTCGCCTTCAGGACGATTGTCTAAAACGATGATGTGATTGGTGGGCATGTTGTCTCTCTTGCTTGTTGTGTCGTTGGATTTGATTTAATCAGTCGGAATATGTTGACTTCCCAAAGGGCGACGTGCAGCATATTTGAAGGTGCCAGTTGAATGGGCGCACAACGCACCTTGTGCATCAAAAACTTTGGCCTCTGCAAATGCCATTTTTTGGGTTCTGTGAATCAGTTCGCCTTTGGCCACCAGATGTTCACCCGGCTGGGTTTTTGCAGCTTTCATGAAGCTGGTTTTCATCTCAATGGTGAAGACGCCCAACTCAGGATCGACGCTGCGCGCAGCAGTTGCCATCGCAACGTCTAACAGCGTCATGAGCGCGCCACCATGGGTAATGTCAAACGAGTTGAGATGTTCAGGCAATGGTGCGTAATGCATTTCAGAATGGCCGTTTTCAAACCTTTCTAAGGTAAAACCCATGTGATTGACAAAATGGA